>JBDTIZ010000053.1:0-14811 GCA_039936115.1 Gammaproteobacteria bacterium | reverse complement strand
GGCAATAAAACCTGGGTTGCTTCGCTCGCGCTCGCAATGACGGCGTGTGACAGCCTATTTTCCCGTCTTGCAGAGCGAACACATAGGTTCGCCCCTACAAAAGCATAAAAAAAAATCGTACGCATGCTTAGGTTAGCACTTATGCGGTACCGCCCTCGCTTGACTCTGTCACTCTCATTTATGAGTAGACCTACGATTTGCCGCATCCCCATGGATTCCAACATTCCGTGGTTTCTTAAACAACGCTTTTGTAGATAAATTCGGCCGAAATAACCCGCTATGTGATTCACTACGATGACTTAACTTAAGTTTAGCGTGCTTTAATTTCAATTGCGTATTTGCGAGTTGAGCTTTTAATTCAGACACTTCATTTTCTAATATTTCTTTTTTTGCAAAGAATGACAATTTTCTTCGAGTCAGCTTATCTTTTAATAAAGTATTCTCGGATTGCGTATCGGTCAATGTTGCACTTACCTCAGACAGCTTAGTTTTCAATTCAATATTTTTTCTTTTTTTTGAAATTAATCTTACTGTCGTTTTTTTTGCTTCTACAGTTGAATCATCCAATTTCTTCTGCCATTTCGTTTCTTCCTCTTCAATCAATTTAACGACAGATTGAACAGCAACTGTTGGCTTCAATGAGATTTCTGAAATTTTGACATTGCAAAGTGGGCATTGATTAAAAAAGTGATTATGCCTTTTTTTTCCTAACTTAATCCATTTAACAACCGAGTCTTTATCAAAAATATGTCCGCAAGGTGTCATCACAGCTTTTTTAATAGAATCACTAGTGATGGAATCTTCGGTTTTTAATGTTGAGTTAGAAGGAGGGATTCTGATGAACATGAACTATCATCCTTGTTAGCTAAAAAATCATTACAACTGATATTCTAGTGCTCGTCAAGATAGATATAATAGAAGGATTACTGTTTCGTAGGCTTTCTCTCAACATCAGAAGTACTTTGGATGACAGATTTTTTAGTCAACACACCTGACGTATTAGAATTAAAAAATGATGGTCCACCCTGAGATAGATATTGTTCTGCACCCATCGCCGACATAGGATACATTTGATAAGTATCTTGGACTGGAATCTCTCCGTGACAGTTTTGAATAACTTCAGCATTACGAGCTTTATGTTTTACTAACCGATCAATGGCTTTTGTTAAGTGATAGGCTTGTTCCGCACGTGGATCAAGAAAATTAACATGTAAAAGTGGGCTATTTCGCATAGGATCATTAATTCCAGCATTAAAAGCATTCGTGATGAAAACAGCATAAATACGGTTTAATGAAGTATATCTACTTTCTGCATTCTTTATTAATTCTTCGGCGACCCAATCAGATTGAAGATAAGGCGCACAGGAGGGAAACAACGTACTCAAGATACCTAATTCACTCAACAAATCAAAATTATCAAGCACACACTCGGAACGAAACAGTTTTAACATCCAATGATTCATCCTACCTGGATTAGCTCTTGCTGCCGCATCTAATTCCGCTAGATTCAGGCGAATCGCTTTTTTCATTGCATCATCCAAAGGGATTTCAAAACGTGTTGCGAAATTAATTGCACGTAAAATCCGCACAGGAGGAAGCAATTCGAATTTATCTTTTAATACCTCGAGTGAGGATACAGCCACATCACTGTTATTTATTTCACTCATATTAGTTGTGAATATAGTTAGATTTTTTGCTAGAAGTACTAGGTTTTTTTCTAATAGACTTTGCCTCTCAATTTGCAGGCTATCTGAGGGAGTCGATTTTGATTTTAATACTGAAATATTTACTTGTAAGGAAAGAATGTTACTGTAAATCTTTGGAATTTCGCTCAGACAAATTCTGATTTCTTGTAAACTTTCTAGACTGCTTTTTTGCAGCTTAACCATTTCTTTTTTACACTCGACAAGTAATTTATTAATGATTTTATGTTTAATGTCGTCTTTAGCACTTGTGTGGGCGGATTGATTAAGTTGACTCGCAGCATTATTTAAAAATTCATGCGCTTGTTGCAGTAATATTTTGGCCTGAAAAGAAGGTGCGCCTATATCAAGTAATATCTGTGCATATTTTAAATCTGATTTACCTATCAGAAAGAGAATTTCGTAAACCTCATCTCCCGCAGGATTCATGTTCATAGCTAGCGTAAATGTCATGACAGCATTTTGGTAATGGACAGCTTGAAGATTTTTATCTGCATTTTCTTCAGCTTTTTTAGCAGCGATAAGGTGCTCTTTGCCTTTTGTTATCAAGCTACTTGCGTTACCACTACGCATAGCACTACCTCAACAAAATTTGCCTATATCTTCTATCAGTATAAGTCACTCCAGTAATAAATGGATAAAAATATTGAACTATTCGTTTATAAACGCTACTTCCCATGCATCAAATTAATCGCATTACCAATAGACTTTGGTACAAGAACATCTGTATTGTTCGCTGATACATTTACAGCCTTTGGTTTAACTTGCACCACTTCCTGCGAAAGAGTGGTATGAGCACCCGCTCCAGTACTTGCCACACCAACATCGATTAATTTGGCAGTAGTCGATTCTCGTTTTGATTCATTCCTTTCAGTCTTTTGCACCAACGTCTTGATCGTGGCAATGTATTCCTTCAATTTTTCCCTATCATATATAAATTTTCGCAACGGTCTTCGGTGTTCGACACTTCGATAGTTATCATTTCGTGTTTCAACTTCTTGGATAAATTTAATATTATCCGAATCGTCAGCGATCTTAAAATATATTTTATTGATTTCAGAAATATTCCCATTGGTTTTTAGAGACCGGATTGCGAGTTCTAACTGAGGCAATGCTACTAGATATTGCTTATGTAGAGCATCCAACTGTTTGGCAAAATCATCTATCCCCTCTTGTCTAAATTCAGCTATGTCACCCTCCTTAGCAAGCAACTCAATATAATCTTCTTGACGTTTGCTCAGCTCGTCTTTTAGATTGCCCACCAAGCTTAAGAAGTTTAAGCCGTTAGCTTTTGCATGCTTGGGAATTAAGTTTTCAACTCCTGTAATAAATTCCGCTGGCACTTCGATTGCCTTATTTGCGATGCGCTGAAAAAAATCGATTAATAACATGCAAAGTTGTCCTGAATTTGTGTCGACAAGATATGGCATCCCATAACCAGTCGTTGGATCGTCAAGTGATTCTAATTGCCCTTTTATCGTTAAAAATGTATTTAATTGCAATACTATTTTTACTTTCGTCAGTTTCTTTTCTAATATTTTTTCTGTAATGAGTTTTCGAATCACTTCATAAATAACAGCAATAGTCCATTTACCATATGCATCCGCAGAAGCACGAGCCTTAGCTTCTGATATAGGCTTAAATGCATCAAGATCGAGTTTTATCGCCTCGCCAAACTCAAGTTGCACTGATTTACCGAAAGATTTTTTTTTCGTTTTATATCCTTCAGGTAGTAAATCCCAGAGATTTTGCAAGAGCGATTGCAACGCATCACCTATTGATTGAGAACTTTCTCTTTCTCTTTCTCTTTCTCTTTTGCTTTCCATTAAGCCATTCCTCGTATTTTTAGATAAATTTATGTGACGATATTTTATATGTTCTATATTAAGAGAATATTAAGTGGACTTAGCATTCTACCCGTCATTACACATATTTTTGTTTCACTGAACAAACACATTTGATAAAGTGCTAAACTTTTCCACTGAAAAAATTGCTGTAAGGCACAACCCTATGCATTCTAACCCTAAGAAACTACTCTCATTTTTTGACGTTCTGCATTTTGCTGCCGGCTATTGGTCAAGGCAACCCAAAAAATTGATCTTGATTCTGACGATGGTATTAACAGCAGCTCTTCTTGAAACTTATTTACCTAGTGCCCTGTCAACATTTTTAGGTGCGATTCGAGAACAGGGAGATAAATCTTATATACTCAATTGTCTTGGCATTTTTCTCGGTGTTTATCTAGCCCAAGCGCTAATCTTTTCATTGGCTTATATTGTCTATAACTCTTTTGAGACTCATATATTTAAATCGTTGTTAGACGATGCATTCACACATGTGAATCGTCTTCCCGAACAGTTTTTTGTAAATACTTTTACAGGTAGTATTATCTCTAAAATCAACCGCGCACGAACACAAATCGAAGTCTTTGAAGATCAAATTCTCGTACGTATTTTTCCAACCATTGTAGTTCTAGCCGGCAGTATGGTGTTCTTAGCTCTACGTTTTCCAATGCTGGCAGCTCTGATGGTTGCTTATCTCGGTGTATTAGTGGCGATCAGTGCATTCTTAGTTTTCAAAATTTCAGGGCCAGCTCAAGGCAAATATGCTGATGCACAAGATACTTATAGCGCACATCTTGCAGATAGCATTAGTGGAATTGCAACCACAAAAGCCTATGCGCAAGAGCAACACGAACTTTCACGTTTTTTTGACATAACGAGCAATCTACGTCTTAAAAATCTACGCGCCTATCATCTGGGTAATACAGCTGGCTTTATCCAACGCTTATTACTTTCCGGAATGCTCGCACTCATGATGGGAGGTGGTACTTGGTATTTCTTCCATGGTATGGCAACAGTCGAAAGCATGGCATATCTTGCTTTCGCCTATACCATTATGCAATCTTACATTCGTGAAGTGGGAGAAAATATTAAAAATATTCTGACTTCATCTTATGATTTACATGCCGTGATCCAGCTTTTGCAAGAAACACCCGAGGTTGCAGATACAGCTAATCAGTCTGACCTTACTATTCAGCAAGGCGAGATTGTTTTCGATAATGTCAGCTTCACCTATCCTGGTAAAATCAAACCGATATTTAAAAATCTTTCAATTACTCTACGTGCCGGTGAACGCGTTGCCTTGATTGGACATTCTGGGGGAGGCAAAACGAGTTTTATCCGTCTTTTACAATGTTTGTATAACATTCAGAATGGCCGTATTTCTATTGATGGGCAAGATATCAACCAAGGCTCTCGCCATTCACTGCGCAGCGCCATTGCACTCGTGCCACAAGATCCTATTCTTTTTCACCGCACGTTGCGTGAAAATATTGCTTATGCGAAACCAAATGCAACAATCGCTGAAATTCATGCCGCCGCAAAACAAGCGCATATAGAAAATTTCATTATGCAATTGCCAGAACAGTACGAAACCTTAGTGGGTGAGCGAGGAATTAAATTATCCGGCGGTGAGCGTCAACGGATTGCAATTGCACGCGCCATACTTGCTGACCGCCCTATTCTCATTCTGGATGAAGCTACAAGTTCGCTCGATTCTAAAAGTGAGCGTGCTATACAAGATGCATTGCATACACTCACTCTCGGCCGCACTTCCATTATGATTGCACACCGTCTTTCGACTATTCTTGATGCTGATCGGATTTTAGTTTTTGATGCGGGACAGATCGTAGAGGAAGGTTCTCACGCTGAGCTGATCTTAAGAGAAAATGGTATCTATGCTAGTTTATTCAAACTTCAGTCGGGGGGATTTCTTCCTGAATGATGAGGATTTGCAGGGAACCTCTCAATTACAGTCTCATCGCAAGAACGAACTTATGGGTTCGCCCTTGCCTATGAGTGAATCTTATTTTGCTGACAATACCTTAATTGTATAGTGACCTGACGCTGCTGTATTTGCGCTGTCTACCGTTGCAATTCTAACTGCATCATCGGTACGGCAAGGTTTAGATGTTTCACCTGGTAATACGATTGAATTTTCAGAATCTGGTTTATGCCAACATTCTAACAGTACGCCGCCTGGTGAATTGCTATCAACAGTTAAAGTAAACTCCATCACACCATGGGTATTATTGACAAATTGATAGGTGTAAATGGTCGAATTTACATTAAATACTTGATTATCCATCTCACCATTCACAAAAACCATAGTTTTTGCATCTGCATAAGCCGCGGAAGCGAATACTGTTAATGCGCTAATTACGCTAATTGCGATTGCTTTAATTTTCATAGAACTAGCCTCGTTAAGTTAAAATGAACAACAATAAGGTCTAAAATATATCATTTAATATATTAAATGTATATATGTTAGCCATTGGTGTTTTACTTTAGCTAGGCAGAGACCGCGGTAGCTAGATTGGATTGATGCAAATCAGGATGTTGATCTTTCAGTTAACACTAAAATTCGGAATCAAACATGATACCTCTTGCGCATGTTTGATTCCGAATAGTTAAACATTTTTACCAGCAAATTTGTCTTCCATTTGACCATCTGCAGTTAGAGTAGTATCTGTTGTGATAGTAATAATTATAATATCTGCCGCCATGATTATATCTGTAATAATTGCCGCGATTGTAATAATTGTAATAACCACCGCGATGGTAATACCTATAATAGTTTCCACTATGACGGTAATTATATCGCGCACCATTGTAATTATAGCCGCCATGACGATACCCATCACCGTGATAGGGATAGGCTTGCGCAACACTTGTTGCGGCAAGAATAGCGCCTAGAATAAAAACAGCTAAGGTCAATTTAGCGATTTTGTTTTTCATAATGCTCTCTCCAAGTTGATCGATCGTATTTAAGCCTGACAACAATGCATTCAATTTTCATTATACCCCTATTGAAATGTGATGATGCGTACTTCTGTGTTCAGTTATTGATGGGTTGTATTATAATTCGCCATTTTTTAAGGGTAATAAAGGCAGCACTGTCTTTATCTATGCGCGATCTATGCGCTCGCCCTTTCACACTAGCGCTGTAAAATCTCGAAAATTTGATTGATATATTGGGATTAAAGAGATAGGATTAGGCCATTTTTTAAACACAGGTGCCATTATGCGCTCAACTCCTTTATCAACCACCGCAAAACTAATAGCAACGGATCAGCATAAAAAGAAGGATGGTTCGAAGAATAGAGAACAAAAACACGCAGCGAAAGCAGCTCCGTTTAATGAATCGCCTACCTTAGCATTTAGTGTTACGCCTAATAGTCTCAACCTTCCCACGACAAATGCGTTATTCAAACAAGGTCAAAACATCGCGAATAGTACTGCGGATAGATACTATGCCTACCAAAAAGCGCTAGTCACCCTCCTAGTTCGACAGCCCTTATACAACAAAAGTTATATACAACCACCCGATCAAGAATTATTAACCAGCTCTCCAGAAGCATTATATTGGAATATATCTCAATTAACTTATTGGATTAACCAGGCTTTAAGATGCTTACACATTGATGACAATGATCCTTTGCCTAGCGATCTAGTGATGCTTTTAACACTTATAAATAAATGCGCCCATCTCTCTTTATATTTTAATTATGCAGGTAATCAAGATGAAATTACTTGCAGAGATATTCAGCTACGTAGCATGAGAGAATGGGGTGTTGTAATTCATAAATGGATTATAAAATTACCGCCAAAAATAGCTATTGATATCATGACCGAAACACTCTCGACATTTTTAAGACTTGCGTTTCAGTTAAGTGTCATTGATAACAATATAGAAGAACTAGAAAACTGTTTAAAGATAGATCCCACGCTCATTAAATCGGTGGATGGCATAGGTGACGGAACTGATGCACTTTTTATTGCTTGTTTCAGAGGTTATCTCACTATGGCAGCGTTATTAATTGACAAAGGTGCGCCTGTTAATGCTTATAACCGAACAGGACTCACTCCCTTAAATATTGCTTGCGGTTATGGGCATAGACATATCGTTTCATATTTATTAAATAATGCTGCAGCAGATCCAAATTTCCCAAATGCACTGGGTAATAATGCAATTAATGCTTATATTCAGTATATTACTTTACACACTGCAGAAGGAACCTCAGACAACATAGCAGAAAAAGAGATATTAAAACTATTATTAGAACGTGGCGGACAATATAGCCAGGAAATGGCAGAGGATAGATTTAAGCCTCTCCAATCAATGAAACAAGTTGTCGTTAGAGATAATAGCCGCAGGGATATTCTTCAGACTTTAGATTTTTATGGCAAACAATATCAAAAGGACAAGCAACTACAAATACAAGAAGCTCGAAAACAACAAAAACCAACAACGTTTGATGAAGTTAAAGTCGAGAATCCTCTACCCAAAAAAACATCTGATGCAACCTCTACTCCACCAAAACAAAAAAAACGCATCGGTTCATCAGGAAAAAAATCTGACCGTGACGCGCTAACTCCACAACAAATACTTTATTTGAAAGCTGCGGAAACGGGTAATATTGCTGAAGCGGATGCTGTTCTTGCCAAAGCAAAAACAGATGGTGAAAAAAATCTTCTTTGGAATACCCAAGATCAGCAAAAACGTACGCCTTTAATGATAGCATTATCTCATTCAGAGCCAGAACAAGATTTAGAACAAGAATCAAAAAACGAAAATAAGTATTTTGATTTTATTTGCAATCAATTATTTAAAAGTGGTCGGCAAACTGCCTTTCGTTTACAAGATGAAGATTTTCGTACCTGTATTCATTATGCAGTCATTCACAAACAGTTATCTGCGCTCAATCGATTTGCAACAGAGAATCCCTACGAATTTAGGCTGGTAATTGACACTGATGATATAGATTATAAAACGGCGCTTCATCATGCAATAACACAAGGTAGTCCGGCAATTGCTCAAGTCTTGATAAATCATGGCGCGAATCCTAACCTGAAAAATCCCGACGATGAAACAGCATTTACGCTGGTTGCAGCTATAAAAGACGAGGCTTTGCGATCAATTTTTGAATCAGTGCTTGCGCCGCCCAAAGAAGCAAAAGAAGAAGTCGTTGTCGCCAAAACCACGAAAAGAAAACCTGGGATGAGCAGAGAACAAGAAGATAAAATTATTACTGATGCATTTACTTTACTAAAAACTCATCAAAAATCTTCTGCTGTTAAACAGAATCAAGTTCAAACAGAATGTGCCATTGCGGAACGTCTTCTTTATCGGCGATATGAAAACGCTCAAGACGATAGAGCCTTACCCGCAGGGAAAGATCTAGCATCGTTCCTACGCCTAGAACGTAAATTTAAACAAATGAGAGATCTTCTGCTCCAGCTAGAAGATAGATTCAAACAATATGACGCTTCTCTCCAGCTATGGCTAGCAACGTCTGATTATAAACTAGGTTATTATGTAAAAGCTGAAAATAGACTTTTAGCCATATCTCGCGCAAGTGAAAAAGTAAACTTGCAAATTCTTTTATCCAATAATTTTTTACTACAACGAATATATCGTAAGCAAGCGCGTCATGATGAACTTAGTGCGGCTATAACTGTCGGTTTAAAACTATTAGCTACTGATCAGTTTACTCAGCTAGAGAATCTTCCTCCTTATTTCCATTTTAGATCAGAGCTAAATTTACTTAGGGTAGAGTATATAACGAATCAGAAAGACTCTGATCACATTTTAGCGCGCTATCGTGAAATGCTTAACCAATATAACAATCATCCGTATATTGTAACTGAAATTGCATGGCATCTATTTAAAATAGAAGACTATGACCAAGCATTGCTAGAATTTAAAAAATTAGCAGTCATTGACAGACAAGTCTATTTAACAGGCTCAGCACGTTGTTATCAAATGCTGAGATATATACATAAAGATCAGTGGAATGCACTTACCCGATTATGTGAGCAAAACTTTTCAGCATTAGAAAGAGAATATACGGACAATTCTGTAAGTCAAGAATTTGCAGTTACTTACTTTTCAGCGAATAAAGATCCAAAGAAATTTGATCAACATCGCAAAAAATTTGAAAAATTAATGAATCAATTTCCAACTGAAGAAGTGTTATCAAAGTATGCTCATTATTGTTGGTATAGCAAGAAGGAAGCAGATGCTCTCAACATTTATAAAAAAATGTCTCAACTCTTTCCTGACAGCGTAAACTGGAGGCTTGATTTATTTTATAAACATTTTACCGCTGGTAACCTACAACAAGCTCTTATCATTTGCGAATCCGTTTTGCAGACTGGAGAAAAACGTACAGCCGCACCTCTTCTTGCCAAATCACCTGCACTCTATCAAGCCTATATTGAAATCTTGCTCTATATGGAGCAATGGCAAGTCGCACTTGAGATGCGTACTGTCTGTAGACGTGAATGTGCATCTACGCCTCATTTATTTTCGACAATCGATGATTTATTTACTGAGTACAGTATCAAATTACCACAAGTCGAAGAAGAAAAAACAACTCTAGCAACAATTGAACGTACACATAGGATTGGTTTAACATCTGAACTTGAAATTCATCCGAAAGTTAAACATGATTTAACTGATGCTTCGTTAAATTCTATAGCTGGATTTAGTCAAAAAGACTTGAGCGAACCTTACTTAGCGCTGACAATTCTATTTAAATCTGCATTATATGGTTTGCGTTTATCTGACGGATTAAAAAATCAGCTTATCATTTATGCAGCCACGCTTAAACAATCAGCCAGTCGCCAAGACATTCAAACTGCGCCAGACATCATGCGAATAGCAAATCTTCCAACGTTAATAGCGGATCATTTTCATAAACTTTCAACTTGCGGAAGCAATCCTATCGATATGTATTATACGAAGTTACATGAGTATGGCTTTGCTGAATTAATTTTTCCAGGAACTGGAACTGCACCTGGCAATAAAGATTCTATGGAATGGTATTCATCACGCCTGAGTGTTTATTACCAAAATCCTCATAATCATAAGATAGGTATTTATCTCATTATGTCTGCTTATGAGAATTCGCTTACTCTTGGAACCCATCAATTTCTACCCGATGTTCAAAAAACGCTAACAGCTTATGGGCTAGATGAAGCGACTATCAATACAACAATGACAACAGAATTTTTAAAAACTATCGAGCGTCATGCGGTGTCGAGTCGACATTTCATATTACAGCTTCAGAATCAAAACCAGCCCACGCATCAAATTGTCAATTCCAGGTGAAAAAGAAAATGCTGTATTTAGATAGCAATGGGCTGTCGTCAATTAACTCCAACTCCGTCGTACGGCTGACAAATTGCGGTACGACGAGGTTGTTCTTATTTATTATGAGCTACTCAACATGGAGACGTAGCCGCTGGAATTAAAACACTTTGAAACACTAAAGGTCTATACACCAATCTAAAAATATAAGCTGTATTTTCTTGTAATGGATTAGACGTTAAAGTGAGCATCCCTGATTCTGAGAGACACTGTAACAAACCGTTTCCATGATCTGTTATCTCAGTCAAATGTATAAACTCTTTCGCATCAATTAAATTACCTGCTTCTCTTTGATTCAAGAACGCTTCTTCTTTTATAAATTCTGCACTTTCTACTTGAATCCATTGATATCGTCGCCCTAAACAAAAAGAAATTGCACTATCCGCTTTCGTCCACACAGAATAGTATCCATCATGTGTTGCAGATGCCAATAGCATGCCTGGATAAGTAGATTGCTGATGCGTGGTTTGTATTTCAACGCATTCTTTTCTTGGTAACATATCTTCGAACTTTGCTTCCAGATTAAATCGCATATGAGACATAAATGTAACGGCAAGCTCGAAACCAGCAACACGCAACTCTGCAGGGTAATGTGTTCTTTTTGAAATAACATTAGTATCGATATAAAATAAACCGCGGCGATTTAAGCCTTGCAATCCTTTTTTTAAATCAAACAATTGATAAACATCTTGTGTTCCAAGATTTAAATCAAATTGAAACGATTGTAGATAATGGAGTTCTGGCCCAGTTGGTAAGAAAAGCAAACGTGATAACTCTGCCAGAACAACTTCTCTGCGAATTTGTGGCGTAATAAGTTTTGGCATTTTTGCAAAAAGATTTTTGGCTTGATGAATAAATTGCATGCATGCGTTTTGAATACAGAAAAGTTTTTTGTGTTGTTCTTCATTCATGCTCACATCTGAATAAACAACGTTACCTTCTTGATCATAATCAACGACACTTTTTTCATTTGAAGTACACAGTTGCTCAAGCAATGAAATAAAATGCACGATAGATAATAATGTCTTATCATCAAAATGCATAGCATCCAATAAACCCACGCGTTTTGTTTCTTTTATCGATGTACTTAATGCAATAAGATATCGCCCTTCGATATCAACATCCATCTCTTTAAATATAGGCGATAATTGGCGTTGCGTAGTGCCTGAATATCCTAAATCGACAAATATCAGTGTATCCCCAGGCTGCAATGAAATTTTATTTTCTAAATAACGTTTCAATCTTCCCCAGTATTCAATCGATTTTTTAAAAATAATTCGTTGAACATCAGTTCGATAGATCAGACGAATAAATTCTTCTTCTGGATGCGCATGCTTTTCTGCGGTTCGAATGATTGGATCTGCAACTTTTTGCGGTAATAAGAGTTGGCGAACAATATCATGAAATCGATTCGATTTACCTAATCCTGCTAAATACCGATCAATATCTTCTTCTGTTCGAAAAGATGATGCAAAGGCTGCAAAACGTGAAATGTGAACCGCATCACCGACAGCTTCACCCGCCAAGTAATCGCATGCCAACGACGGCAGATAACCATCACGCATTAAGAATAATATTTTAGGATTCTTACCAGAAAGACGAACCTGCTCCACTTCTTCTTTAATAAAATCAGCAAAACAATACATCACGGGTCCTAATGAATAATAGCCGATCAAAAAATCTGGGCTATCAATCGTTGGGATAGGCATAGAAAATAACGCACGAAATGGATTAGACAAAGGCCTTGTAGTACGAATTGCGGGATTTATTATATTTGCTGCAGTGGAATGCAAACGTTGAAGCGTTTGTACATAATCATTATCTTGAATAAAGTGAAGTGCGTTTAATTTTAAGGTGCGTGCAGTTACGTAGTCTGCAACGATATTATCACCGATATGTAAAATGTTTTCTGGTTTTTCATTCATCGTGCGAATAACCGTTTGAAATAAACCATTTGTCTTTGATCGATGATGTTCTGAAGAACAAAATATTTTATGTATCGCCTGAAGAACATCTTCAGGTAGCGCATGGCTTAATAACAAACGCAGTTGATGTTCAGTAAAATACGTATCACTGACAATAATAATTTTCATTTCTTTATTGAGAGCTGAACGCATCAATTCAACTATTGGCGGAAAAGCATAACAACATTTTTTTTCAGCATCGATTTCAGCAATCGCTAATTCGTTTAATTGTATTTCCGTCAGTGAAGGAAGATGTTCGCGGTAAATATCTGCTAGAGTCACTTCTGAAATATTGTGTTTCAATGACCGTAGCTGACGGGCTTTTCTTTCAGCTTGAATTCTTAAACTACTCGTTAAGCCAACCGATTTAAATGCAGCGCTTTCTGCAGCCTCAAAAAAAACATCAGCAGGCGTTGCGCTCGTACGCCAAAGCAGCGTATCAAAACAATCAAGTGAAAGCGTTTTAACATTTGATGGATATCGATCAAGCACTTGGGGTAATTCATGCGTATAAACGTTACTGCTAATTATTTGTGACTGCAAAATTCCAGTTTTCATTGACTTCCTAACATCCTTGTTATGGTGGTAAACGAACTATACAGACTTTTTAACAATCTCTAAAGGGTACGACATAAACGTATGAGCCAATTGCGCTGGCTAATCGGCTCAGTAATTACTTGGATTTGAGCCGATTAATCGTTATAATCGGCTCATGAAGCGATATAATTGGCAACAACCTGATTGGCCACATTTTCGGTATGATTTAGCAAACATACATGAAACCTTGTTTTCTATTGCTGAAAAAATGGGGCTAATTAGCGGTAAATTAAGTCATTTAGCAGAAAATCTGCAAACTGAAACGATGATTAACCTCATGGTAGAAGAGGCTGTGAAAACCTCAGCTATTGAGGGTGAGCATATTAGTCGCCCAGATATCCGATCATCCATCAAAAACAAACTGGGGCTGAATCCTGAAATTATTCGCGTGCATGATAAGCGTGCGCAAGGAATAGCTGAATTGATGCTTGATGTACGTAATACGTTTAAGCAACCCATCTCAGAAGAGAAGCTATTTGATTGGCATATGATGTTGTTATCCGGAACTTTCAATCCAAATCTAAGAGTAGGTTGTTGGCGGATCGATGAAGAACCTATGCAAATTATTTCAGGCCATTATGGAAAATGGGTTGTGCATTATGAAGCGCCGCCCTCACCCAATGTTCCTGATGAAATGGCTAAATTTATTCACTGGTTTAATCACACTGCGCCTGGCGAATCTCAAGCCATCAAATTTGCGCCAGTGCGTGCTGCCATTGCACATTTGTATTTTGAAAGCATTCATCCCTTTGATGATGGCAATGGCAGAATCGGTCGGGCTATTGCTGAAAAAGCATTGTCACAAGGTTTTGGCCATCCCGTCATGTTAAGTTTATCGCAGCCGATTGACACAGAGAAAAAAGCATATTATGACGCGTTAAACAAAGCATCCAGATCAAATGAAATAACTGCATGGATAGAATATTTTGTTAACGTTGTGTTAAATGCGGAAATTGAAGTTGAAAAACAAATTAATTTTATTCTTAAAAAATCAGTATTTTTTGATTCGTTCAAAGAAATATTAAATGAGCGTCAATTAAAAGTAGTGAAACGGATGATGCAAGCTGGTGCGCAAGGATTTGAAGGCGGCATGAGTGCAAAAAAATATATGACCATCACCGGCACATCTAAAGCAACTGCGACGCGTGATTTACAACATTTGCTTGCGATACAAGCCTTCAGACAAATTGGTAGTGGGCGCAGTGTTCGGTATGAATTAAATTTGAGTGGGGAATGGGAGTTATAAAGTTACATTGACTTTAATAGGATACTGATCTGTGAATGACAACAAAACAATTGTAGCAACAAACACCTGCATTGGAGAATAACAC
>JBDTIZ010000052.1:0-18515 GCA_039936115.1 Gammaproteobacteria bacterium | reverse complement strand
GCGGTATCCAGTCAACTTGGCCGTAATGAGTTATAAAAGCAATGCTTCACTCGCAATGACCTCCTACAGTTTGATTTTAATATCCCAAGTTTTTAATGTAGTACCCACTAATAAATCCAAATTAATTAACGCCTTCAAATAACTAACCCTCGCACCAAGCAACGCTTGTTGCGCCGCACTAAATTGTTGCTGAGCTGTTTGCAACTCCAAGCTATCGATTAATCCAAAAGAATATTTCTGAAAACTGACTTTATAAGTTTGTTCCTGCAATCGTTCGGCATTTTCTGCAAATTGTTCTGCGCGTTCTGCGCTGTAAATTGTATTCCAACCATTTATCACACTGGTTTCTTTGCCCCATTTTTCTTGCTTCAATGCAATTTCTGCTTCGCGTAACGCAATTTTGGCACTCGCTAATGCTAACTTAGCAGGCCTGTCATCAATCGGTATTGTCAAATTCAATGTTGCGCTATCGGTTTGATTCACACCGTTGACTAAACTATTTAATCCCGCATTCGGCCCACCGCCAGTACTGTTGCCTGCATTTGCATTGGCCGTTAAATTCAATTGCCAACGCGTATTATCTTCCGCTTGCAAAACACTTCGCTGGACGGAGCCGTGCAATGTGATTTGGTCGGTTTGATATTGAATATCATTTTCTAAAATCATTTCTTTGGCTTCATCAAGTGTTGGTATTTGATATTTCTTAATAAGCTTAGTCACATCGACACTGCTCACGCCAACATTAGTACTGGGATCAATACCAATAGTGCTGAGCAAAGCATAACGTGCTTGATCTAAATTATTTTTATCATTTTCAATTCGTGCTTCTGCACTCGCTGCGTCTGCTTGCACAGCTACCAATTCAACACCGGCCTTATGTCCTGCTTTGATGAATAATTTAGTTTGCCTAACGGATTCTTCAGAACGATTCAAAGCTTCTTGATCAATTTTCAAAGTATTTTTTGCCGAAATAACATCGAGATAAGCATTAATCACGGAGGTGATAGTTGAACGTAATGTTCCTTCTACACCTAAGCGGCTGATTTTTTCACTATCTCTCGCATTATAAAGCGCGGCTTCCACAATAGGTCGTCCAAAACCACGCATGAGTGGCTGCATGACTTGCAATGAAAGCCCAGGATTATAATGATCACTGAGGCTATTGCTTGCGCTAAGCGAGACCTGTGTACCTAAGGGTGTCAGCAACGAAACAGAAGGCTGTATGCCAGTTGCATTTGTTGTAACATAACCGCCGGGCGTCACTGAATAGGTTTGTGTAGTTGTTTTCGATGCTTGAATAGCAAAGTGGGGTTGGAACTGCCATTGCTGAATCTCTAATGCGAATTTTTGTTGCACATAGCTTAACTGTGATGTTTGTACGTTGGGATTTTCTCTGACCGCTAAGAGAATAGCTTCATTGAGCGAAAGTTCGCGTGGTTTTTCTGTTTGTGCATGACAGACCGTCGCTAGGCTGAGCAAAATAACTAGACTGCTGAAAAATAATCGAAACATAAGAATGCTTAATCGCTCTTTTAATAAATAAAACTAAGTGTTTTAGTCTCCTTCTCTGGTTTTTTTATTCCGTAAGCTGCTAATAAAATATCTTTTGTAGAAACGTAGGGCGTTAAAGAGAGAACGTTGTCACACTACGCTTCTACGTGAGCAAATCAATTCGCTTTGAATTCATAACTCAATCGCGATTTCCGCTCATGTCTTGCAACCGCCAACATCACAAGATGCGTCAATAATTCCGAATAACCAATCCCAGATGCATTCATTAATTTTGGATACATACTGATTTCAGTAAAGCCCGGAAGTGTATTCACTTCATTAAAATATATTTTGTGTGTATCACGCTCGAGGAATAAATCAACTCGCGCCATACCTTCACATTCCAATAACTGGAAAATATCTTTTGCTGTTTGACGCACTTTTTCTAGTAACGCACTAGGAAGTTCCGCGGGGATAAAAAGTTCCGCGCCATTTTCATCTAAATATTTTGCGGCATAAGAATAAAATTCATGTCGTGAGCGCACTTCACCTACGACGCTGACGATGGGGTCTTTGCCATAATCTTGCGATTCCAATACCGCCACCTCTAACTCAAGCGCATCAATGCCTTGTTCAACAATGACTTTAGTATCGTATTGAAATGCGTTTTCAATAGCGGCAGATAATTCTTGCGGTGATTTTACTTTTTCAACACCAACACTTGAGCCTGTATTCGCTGGCTTAACAAAAACAGGGAAAGGTAATTTTTCTGCGACGCGCTGACAAAATGCTGCGGGGCTGTTATCCCATTCGCCGCGTTTCAAAACCAAGAACGGTGCGACAGAAATACCTGCATCTCTTGCCAATCGTTTAGAAATATCTTTTTCCATGCCGACAGCAGATGAAAGCACACCGCAACCGACATAAGGCAAATCAGCTAATTCAAGCAAACCTTGCACCGTTCCATCTTCACACAACGTGCCGTGAATTACTGGGAAAACCACATCGAAAATGCGGTCAGTGGTTTTGGTTTGCGGTAACAACTGAGCAGGCTTGATCTGTTGAATTTGTTTGCCGATGGAATCTGGGTTAAATAACATGCGCTCAATATCACGCGAGAGACTGAGTTTAGCTGTACCTGTGCTCAGTTCTTTTTTAAAAACATCATCGCCTAAAAACCACACGCCTTGTTTATCAATACCGATTGGGACAACTTCGAACTTGGTGCGATCTAGATTTTGAATGACGTTTGTTGCAGAGGATAATGAGACTTCGTGCTCGCCCGAACGACCGCCGTATAAAACCGCAACTCGAATTTTTTTATCTAGGCTCATGCTATTGTCCTGCTCGGGGAATTGTGGGGAAATATACCTTGTTCTAATTACAACTGCCATTGTTTTTTGTTATTGTCTACCGTTCTATAAGCTGCATAAACATGGACTTTTTGGGCGCAAGCCTTTGACTTGGGATCACAATATGATTAACATTCGCACTGTCGGCCGGCCACTCTTTTTTGATGAAAAAAATCCCTTTAAAATCAATAAGCGTATCGGTTATCTGCTTTATTTTTTAGTTTTTTTTAGCATTGTTGGCTGGGGCCCTTTTAGCTATTTTACTCATCCTACGATCAAAGAACCGATGGGTTCTGCTGAATGGCTACAAAAAGAAATCAAGACAATCAATTCTCAAGCCGACAATATTAATCCAAAAGTACTTAGGCTGAGCTTGACTGCTTATTTAAGAGCACGGCAAAAAGGCATGGATCGCAAACAATTGTTAACGATTATTGATTATTCCAAGCCCTCGACTGAGCGTCGGTTGTGGGTAGTGGATTTAAGAAGTGCTGAAGTTTTATTTAATACCTGGGTCACGCACGGGAAAAATAGCGGGAAAGTGAATGCTACCTCTTTCTCTAATCAACCGGGCAGTTTAAAATCGAGTTTGGGCGTGTTCTTGACGACCAAAGAAACCTACGTCGGCGGCAACGGATACTCATTACGAATGCAAGGACTTGAGCGCGGCATTAATGATAATGCTTATCGGCGCGATATTGTCTTTCATGGTGCCTGGTATGCCGCGGGACAAACGGTAAAAAAATACGGATTACTTGGGCGAAGCTGGGGTTGCCCCGCAGTCAGTGAGGACACCGCAAAGCCATTGATCGATACTATCAAAGATAACACTTTGGTGGTTGCCTATTACCCCGATCGACATTGGCTTCAAAGCTCTACTTTTTTAGCAGGATAAGGGATACAAATTTTTATGCATATTTTTCAAAGCAACTTGACACGAATCGCGAGTTTACTTGCGCTCGCTTTGTGTTTTCCGCTGTCGAATGCTTATGCGAGAAATTTCTCGCTGCCATCAGGCAATGAATCATTAATCGGTGACGTTCAATATACCACCTCAAATTATGGTGATACGCCGACAACCATCGCGCAACGTTACAATATTGGCTTGAATGCTGTTGTCGCTGCAAACTCTGGCTTGACTGAAACAACCGTCATGCAAGCGGGACGTCCGTTGAAAGTATCTACCCAATTTCTTCTACCGCCGCTGCCGCGACATGGCATCGTGATTAATCTGCCGGAAATGCGTTTATATTATTATCCTGAAGGCAGCAATCAAGTCATGACGTTTCCGATTGGAATAGGTCGTATTGGTAAAACAATTCCGATTCAAAATACTGCGATCACTCGAAAAGTAACGAATCCCATTTGGATACCGCCTGCTGATATTCGGCAATTTAATCAAGAGCAAGGCATTGAATTACCGACTATCATGAAAGCAGGGCCTGACAATCCATTAGGGCCTTACGCGATTTATTTGCGTATTCCGACTTACTTGATCCACAGCACGATTTTCCCAGAAAGCATTGGCCGACGCGCTAGCTTTGGTTGTATTCGTATGAATGAAGGTGACATCAAACAATTTTATCCGATTGTGACGCCTGGCACGCAAGTTGCGATTGTAGACATGCCTAATAAAATTGCGTGGAGCGGGGATGAATTATTTCTTGAAGCTCATCAGCCGTTGAGTGAACGTAGCATGGCGGATTATGCGACGATCAGTGGGATTGTTAAAACCATTGAATCTGAAATGCCTAAAAATCAAGTGACGCTGGTGAATTGGCAATTGGTGGCTTATCTTGCTGAGGATCCGGATGGGATTCCGCATGATATTGGGGTGCGGGTGAATTGAGTATTTGGTTCTGTGCTTATGCTTCAGAACAGAGGCTCAATTGACTGGATACTGCGGACAAGCCGCGGTACGACGGCAGGGTGGGCGGCTGTCAATTCTGCGAAGGCGGGGATTATCATTATCACTCTGTACTTTAAGCTTCTGTCACTTCGTGCTTTAAGCCACTGTGTCACTCCGCGCTTTAAACCTCACTGTCACCCCGCACTTGTTGCGGGGTCCGGGCTTTAAATAATAAAAAAGACATTTTTATTTTTTTAAATGACTGTATTTATGTTTTGTATTCCAGACCCCGCAACAAGTGCGGGGTGACAGAGTAAGATGCGGGGTTACAGTGCTGTCTCAAGGGTGTTTAATATCTACGCTGATTTACCGGATGCTAGTGCGCCTTCGCGGGATGACAGCCGCCCCATCCTGCCGTCGTACCGCGGCTTGTCCGCGGTATCCAGTCAATTGGGTCTCTGTTTTGAAGAAGAAGCTTTCAACAGTTATTCCGCGCACTCGCCACTGAAACTATCCCACCAAATGCCCCGCCCAACAAAACAGGTCGCCTAAAAATAGAAAATCTCCAATCACCACGTTCCGGCAGGATAAATAAATTTTTATTTTGAAGCACAATTTTCCCAACATTTTGCAAAAATATTTGTGTCGTTAACTTAACTGCTTCGTCCGCAACATCATCTAACTTAAGACATTGCGCTAGAAAAAAACTCTTAAATGCCACCAAGCGTTCCGTAGCATTTTTCTCTTTGTTATATAAACATTTTTGTAGTAATAAAATTTTATCGTTTATGTCTTGCATCTGCTTTTCTACAGCCGGTCTGATTTTCTCTTTCATTTTCAAATTTCGCTCTACAAATGCTTCCAATGTTTTTTTGTAAAGCTTGGCTTCATAATCCAAGGAACATAAAAGCTCGATTCGTAATTTCTCACTAGGCTCATTTAACGCTGCAATTACATCCAGTTTCTTACTCGTGATGTTTAATTTCCCTTCCCACTCCGTTAATTTTTTTTCCTTTTCTTTTAACATTAATGTCTCGCACACAGCACGCACTGCTGCTCTTCATCAAACCCATCAACACTATTTTTTATAACATCCGCCACCATTTCTGAAACAACATCCTCTTCAGGCACCGCCCTATGAGCAAACACGAAAGCCCCTAAGAGAGAGGTCAACCCATTAGCCAGAGATCCATGCTTCATTTCAGTATAAAGGTTAACTAAAGCATATAATTTTTTTTCAATTTCCTTTTTAATCGCAGCATCCTTGTCTTTACGTTGTTTAAACAAATACACTGTGATATCCATTCGTCGATCTTCGCCAAATTCCAGACCTTTTTTTTCTGCAAACCAGACGCTGATTAATTGCTGATTAAACTGTTCTAATTCAATCATCAAAGGATCAACAGAAAGCTCGAGTAAGTGAGCGTCAGGAAGTTTTTGTTCGGCAGCTGCGTGCTGTAAAAGGGATTGCGTGATGTCTTTTTTATGGATGTTTTCTAAGAATTTCTTTAATGCTAAAAATGCGGCGAATTTTTCTAAAGGAAGCACGAGAATCAAACTGAGTAGTTGCTCCATATCACTATTCCTTGTGAGAGGATAAACTGAGAATTGTAGCTATTGCATCCTGAAAAACATGTCCTCAATCAATTCAATTGAGGACATGTTTTAGAGAACATCAATTTAGCTTTGGTCTTTTTCCAGGATTATTTTCTTGATCAACTACATCTTCTAAGGCACGCTTTGTTTTGGTCGAAAATAAATTATTATGCGCTTTTTTTGCTGCATAATATGCGCCAGGAATCGCGCCTATGCCAAGACCAAATGCACCGCCTACCATCCCGGCTATGAATGCTGAGACCACTGCGAACCATTTCGCAACTACTATGCCCGCGCTATCTCTACTTTTGTCTAAGCGTTTAGTAACCCGCTCTCGTGTATTATGAAATTCTGTTAAGCGTGGAGCTGCATTTTTGACACTGCTAACAACACCAACCGCAGGAAGAATTGATTGCTTAAGCTCATCAAGCGCGTCATATTTTGCAAGAGTCATAGCAAACAATCGATTGTTTGCAGCTTTGTCTTTTATTTCGGTATGCGGCTCCTCTGATCTATACCCATCCATAATTTTTTTCATGCCAGTTAGCTGACCTCTATCTTTTGTCTTCGCAGAACAATATGTCATGAGCTCAGCCCCATCCATCATGTGCTGTATTTCCAGGAATAGTCGCACCATTTGTTGTGACAAAAATGTTTCGTATGACTGGATAGCAGACAGAGCTTTAATATTTGCTATTTGATCATTAATCTCTTGTAGTCTGTTAGGATTTTGAATGACAACATCTGCTTCGTTTTCTGGAAAAAATTGTTTTCTTAATTGAACAAGATCATTGTACTTCGCGACAGCGCTTGCAAAAAAATCATCATTTTTCGCTTTGCTTTTTATGAGATTATTTAAGTTCGCATCATTAAAATCAAGCAGGATTTTCGTCATTGTATCCCCATCTTGATCGGAAGGATAACCACTTAAATCGACTACGCTCATTAAACGCATGACTTCTTCTTTTACTTGCGCTTGAACCAAATCCAACTCAGTTTTCAAAGAATCAAGAGCAACTGGAATTTGTGATAATGCTTTTAGATCGCGAGCAAAATTAGGCAAAGCTTCTTCGGCAGGCACTTCTTCACCTTGAAACATCGCTTGATCTTGCAAAACAGGAACTAAATTCTCCATGCGGCTATAAATATCAAAAACAACCGGATTAACATTTTTTATAAACGCAGGTGTGAAAACATTATTCATCTCAGAGGCCATCAGTTTGGCCATTTCGTAATGTGATAATAACTCTGCAGTTTCATCGTTTGATTCTGCTTTTTCTTCCATTTTTCCTAGAAACTTACCTAGAGACTCGATTGCTCCTTTTATACTCCAGTAATCCGTCTTTTTATCTTTCACCAATTCAAATACGCGATCTAGCTCTTGTTTATATACTTTTGCGTCAGCTTTTACATCATCAATATATTGAATAACAGCATCTTTATGCTCCGCAACTTGTTGTTGCTTGTGCTTAATATTAGCTGCGGCATGTGTAGCATTCATCAAACTTCCAATAATCACTTCCGCTTCGGCAAAAAATAAGACTTGCTTGCGAAAATTTGCTTTTTCTTGCGGTAGATTGTTTTCTGGTTTCCATTCATCCAGATCGGCAGGGATTGTCTCAGGCAGTGATTGTTTTATACTAGATTGCAACTCAGATAGGGCAGGCGACTCACTAAGCTCAGAATTTTCAAATCCAAATAGATACTTCAGTCGGCTGAGCGCAATTCTAATTTCATTCAATGTATCAGCATCTTCTAAAGTAACATCGATATTATCTTGAAGAATACTTGATACAAACACATCACTAATACTATCAGCGGCAAGCGCTACCATTTTTGCACGACTTACAGCCTCGCTAAATACTCTTTGATCGAGATCTTTTTGTTCTTTCTCAGCTTCTTCTCTGGCTCTAGCCTCTGCTTTAACGGCAGCTTTACTTAATATTTCTGGTTTTAGTTGTGATTTATAAACGTCTAAAAATATTTTTAGAAATTCCATCAATTCTGCATGAAATACATTATCACCAAGAATCAATTGAGCAACTCCTTTCGGGCTTGCCCCTTTTAGATCAAAATTAGCATTGAAGCTTTTCATGTCCTTATTATTTAATTTTTTGAAAGACTCGAACGTAGATCTCATCATTTTGCTAATCCTCATTAATTTAGCTTTTTTGTAAAAAATTACTATTACGGATTTATATTGATTCAGTATATATAGTAATCATTAAGGAATTATTAAGAAAAAACACAATATTTTAGCGGAGTTTCAAACGATGCTTTTTCCAAAAGCCAATGCTTTAAGTCCAAGATGTTTCGCAAGTGTTTGACCTATATCAGAAAAAGTCTCGCGTTTACCCATTGAGCCTGATTTTACGCCAGGGCCGAACAGCAAAACTGGGATATTTTCGCGGGTATGATCAGAGCCTGGCTGGGTTGGATCGCAGCCGTGATCGGCGGTAATCACTGCTAAGTCTCCTGATTTCATAAGCTTTTCGAATTCAGGTAAGCGCTTATCGAATATTTCTAAGGCATGCGCATAACCCATGACATCTCTTCTATGCCCAAAAAGCATATCAAAATCAACAAGATTAACGAAGACCAAGCTATGATCTGGTGCCGTTTTGCTTTCTTTTAAAAAAGCATCAAATAATGCCATATTGCCGTCAGCTTTAACCGACTTGCTTATCCCTTGATGCGCATAAATATCAGAGACTTTACCAATCGAAATGACCTCGCCGCCCGCTTCGATAATTTTATCTAATAATGTGGGGGCAGGGGGCGGCACAGCGTAATCGCTGCGGTTTCCGGTGCGAATATAGTGGCCGGATGTGCCTTTAAATGGACGGGCGATGACGCGACCCACATTGTATTCATTCACTAAATCACGAGCGATTAAACAAATATCATATAAGCGCTGCAAGCCGAAACTCTCTTCGTGCGCAGCTATTTGGAAAACGCTATCCGCTGAAGTGTATACAATCGGTTTGCCAGTTTTAACATGTTCATCGCCGAGTTCTTGAATAATCTCAGTGCCTGAGGCATGCCTATTGCCTAAAATGCCGGGTAATTGGCAGCGCTCAACAAAATCTTCTAATAACTCATCCGGAAAACATGGATATTCTGGCGGGAAATACCCCCAATCAAACAAAGCGGGCACACCGGCAATTTCCCAGTGACCGCTAGGTGTATCTTTGCCAAGGCTTTTTTCAGCTGCACAACCATAAGCCGCTTCTATTGAAATATCCGTTGCGAGACCTGGAACAGGTTTTCCACCACTAATGATAGCGGCGCCATTTAAACCTAAACGGGTTAAATTAGGTAAGTTGAGCGGACCACTGCGCACGCCTGCTTTATCTGCTTTGCCGGCAAAACACCATTCAGCAATATGGCGTAACGTATCAGCGCCAGCGTCGCCGTATTTTATCGCGTCGTCTGTTGCGCCTACACCAAATGAATCTAGCAAAATAATAAAAGCACGCGGCATACAAAAAACCTCTTACGCTTGCGATTTACAATAACTTTCTTTCATCAGCCAAGCGATAAATAAACTTAAGACAAACGCGATCGGCATGATCCACATTGCATTCATAAAATCGCCTGACGAATACATAGGCGCGCCTTCAGCCGTCATCGAATGATCCCAATGCAACTCCATAATCCAACCGAAAACTGGCTGAAAAATAAAGCCGCTGACCATAATCATCATGGAATCAATGCTGATAGCCGTGCTGGTTAAAGCAATTGGGTTAAGCTCCGCTAACATGGGATAACTCAATACTTGGGAGCTTGTTACAAAACCAATTAAGAAAAATAAACCGATAATTTCCATTAAAGAAAGATTAGGGGCATACATCAAAACTAACATCACGACTAAAGAAAGCACTGCACCTACCACCATTGGCAAAACTCGCCTGCCAATGCGATCGGAGAACCAGCCAAATGCGGGAGAACCGAAGATCACCCCCACAAAGAAGATAGTGGTCGCATAAGATGCCTCTACCGCTGAAATGTGATGCACTTGAGTGAGAAAATGAATTCCCCATAAAGCGCCTAACAAAAAGACTGGCAAATTCATAAGCGATGTATAAAGACCGCCGTACCAATTGTTCGGATTTTTCAATACCAAGGCAATCCCGCGCCAAAAACCTAAAGTTTGTCTATGCGTTTTTTCAGCATGCGCTTCGTCATGGCTGTTAGGTGGGCGATCTTGTACGATAATGAGGATAGCTAAGGCGACTACAATCCCAAAAGCAGCGTCGAGTAATACGGCATTTCGCCAGCCCATGATATTGCTCAAAATAGCAAACGGGGTTTGCGCAACCATACCGCCTAACATAGCCATTGTAACGACCAATCCTGTCACCAAAGCCATTTTGCTAGGTGGGAACCAACGTGATGCTAATCGAATACAGCTTAAAAAACAAAAAGATGCGCCCATACCAACGACAAAGCGCCCGGCAGCTGCGACAAAATAGTTATTAGCAACAGCAAAAGCAAATGTGCCTGCTGTACATAAGGCGACTGCGCCTAAGAGTAATTTTTTAGTTGAATAACGATCGAGCAAAATACCCGCCGGGAAAAGGCAAAGTACGTTTGCGTAAAAATACATAGAAGCGAGCTGACCTAATTGCGGCGCATTCAGGTGAAAAGTTTGCATCAGCTGAACGTTGATCGCACTAAACAGATTAAGTTGAATAAATTCGTAGAAGAAAAAAAGTGAAGCCGTCAACGTCACAAGCCAACCTTGGGTTGCATATTCTGCCATCTTCAACGCTTTCTGATTCGGTGTCATTATTCACCCCAAGTTAATGCATTTTTTTGTGTTTAAAAACCCAGGCAACTTCTATCATAGGTTGGGGCTAATGGCTAGTAGCTTTTGAGGATATCGGATGCATAAACTTATGCAGGTGATAACCCTTCTCTCCAATGTGCCTATCTGTCACCCCGCACTTGTTGCGGGGTGACAGATAGGCCTACGTCTCCTCTCACGCTTTTTGTGGAGAGAAGAGAGTTATCACTTGCGCTTTAGATCTCATTCAAAATCTGATCCACCAACTGGCTAGCGCCAATTCGAAACCGTTCCGGCCTCACCCAATCTGCGCCCATCATTTCACTGGCTAGAGCAATGTATTGATCAGCTATGGCAATCGTTCGTACCCCGCCAGATATTTTCAATCCAATCGGCCGAGGAATTTTTTGAATCACTTCTAACATCGCTCGCGCGGCATCTATCGTCGCGCCGGCTGGAATTTTACCCGTTGATGTTTTTAAAAAGTCTGCACCCGCATGACAAACATGATAGCTAACTTCAGCAATCGTTTTTGTGTCACTCAACGCACCCGTTTCCAAAATTACTTTTAGCAAAACAGTTTCGCCACACGCTGCTTTGCATGCGCGAATCAATTGATACGGACTGTCTTTATCACCCTGCAAAAATTGCGCGTAAGGAAACACCACATCCATTTCGGTTGCGCCATGTTGAATAGATTGCTTAATCGACTCGATCACGTGTTCCGAAGAATCAGATCCCTTAGGAAAATTAACAACTGTCGCAATCTTCACAGGATAATTAATTAATGCTGTTTTCACTTGCACAACAAATTGTGGATAGACACAAACGGCTGCCACATGTCCATGTGGCGTCACTGCTTTCTTGCATAAAGCGGCGATAATTTCAGTATTATCTGTCTCATTCAGACTGGTTAAATCAATCAGTGATAACAGGTCTTTTAATTTATTTTGCACTACCCAATTCCTTGACGAATTCTGGAATTAATTTTGTTAATTTACGCGCGGATAATTCAGCATACTTAAGCGTTACATCATGAGTCACTTTTTCAGCGCTCATACCTACCGCCAAGTTAGTAATAGCCGTCAAACCGACTACACGTAAACCACAGTGACGAGCAATGATAACTTCAGCCACGACTGACATGCCAACGGCATCTGCACCTAATGTGCGATATGCGCGAATTTCTGCCGGTGTTTCGAATGAAGGGCCTAGTAATGAAATATAAACACCTTCCGGTAAATTAAATTCCATCCGTTTTGCAACTCGCGCCATGATACTTCGTAACTCTTCATCATATGCATTTTCCAAGCTGACAAAACGCGGTCCCACTGATTCGTCATTAGGACCCGCCAAAGGGTTGCCGGGCTGCATATTAATGTGATCATTGAGCATCATCATTTCACCCGGGCCGACTTCTTCGCGCAGCGATCCTGCCGCCGCTGTGACGATTAGAATTTCAGCGCCTAAAGCTTTAACGATTCGAACGAAGGTACGTATTGACTCATAAGATACGCCTTCATACAAATGCAAACGGCCTTTTAAACATACAACCGGAACGCCGTTCAAATAACCCAGAACCAACAGTGATGCATGCCCTGACACGCCGCCGGAATGCAAGCCTGGGATTGCTTGATAAGGAATCGTGATTGGATTTTCAAGTTGCTCCGCGATGGATCCAAGACCCGAACCCAAAATAATGCCGACTTTAGGCAAAAAATCAGGTGCGTATTTGCGAATGACACTCATTGTTTCTTGCATTGTGACGGTCATGAAGAGATCCTTTTTTAAGAGATTTAGATGGGCGCAACTGTAGTCGGTTTTGGGTGTGGAAACAAGATCAAATGCTAGCCAAATATTGCTTTCAAGACATAAAAGAAAATTGTAGCCATGCTTGCTGCTGCAGGAATTGTAATAATCCAAGACAGGAAAATATTGCGAATGACATTAAGATTTAACGCATCGATACCACGTGCTAAACCGACGCCAAAAACAGCACCCACTAGCGTTTGAGTTGCGGAAACAGGAATGCCTGTGCTGGTTGAAACAACGACGGTGCTAGCAGCGGCAAGTGTTGCAGCAAAAGCACGGCTGGGAGTTAAGGTGGTAATAGCGCTGCCGACAGTTTCAATCACTTTGCGACCATACATAAACAAACCCAGCACTACACCAAAACAGCCGAACAACATAATCCCATTAAACATCATGCCATTTTGCAGCGCTTTTCCGGAGGCGACCAAACTCATAATCCCGGCAATAGGGCCGACGGCGATCGCAACATCATTAGAACCATGCGCGAACACCATAGCGCATGCCGTAAACGCCATCAACACACTGAACATGCCTTCAATATAAATGAATTGCGTGTGCCGACGATAATGCGCTTTAACAAAAATTCGCCGCATGGCAAGAAAACCTAACGCCATAATGACCATAGCAGCAATCAAAACAACACCCGTCGTTTTGACAAGACCTAAATTAATATGAAAATGATGCAGCGCTTTTAACACCGTCATCATCGACAAAATAATTCCCACCAAAAAAAGATAAACAGGCACATAACGTCTTGCCGCTTCCATCGGATTATCAACACCCAAAATGGAACGTCTAATCGAAATAAATAAAAGAAACGACGTCACTCCCGCAATCGCTGGCGATGACAACCAACTAATCGCAATATAGCCGACAGTCTGCCAATGTATCGCGTGCAAACCCAGCGTAATTGCACCAACACCCACTAGCGCACCGACAATCGCATTGGTAATCGACACAGGCATTCCCCAATAACTAGCGAGCGTAATCCACAGCGCGCCTGCTAACAAGACGGATAACATGCCATAAATTAATAATTGCGGCGCGTGAGCAAATTGATCCACATTAATAATGCCGCCACGAATGGTGTCTGAGACTTCGCCACCGCCGAGAAATGCGCCGGCGATTTCAAAAACAATGGCGATAATCATCGCCTGCTTAACAGAAATCGCTTTTGAGCCCATCGCTGTGCTCATGATATTTGCAAGATCGTTTGCGCCAATGCCCCATGTCATCCAGAGACCGATGCCGCAAGCGAGTACAACAAAAATTGTGCCGTGATCCATTAGAATAGTTTTCTCATTTGGCTAAAAGAATTTCTAGACGGTCGCCGATTTCGCGTGCGCGATCAGCTAACTCACCCGTCCATTCGATAATTTTGTAGAAGAAGATGACGTTTATAGGTGGCAACGTATTTTCTAAATCAAATAAAATCTTCCGTAAATGAATCTGTTTATTATCGGTATCGCGCTCAATGTTAGACAATTCTGCCAACATGCCTTCGACTAATTTAATTTCGCTGCCGCTAAATCCAGTTTCCAATAATTCATCTAATTCATGAATCGCGGTATTTGCTTGCTTGGATGCTTCGACTGAGCGTTTTAAAAATTGGGTAAATTGTTGGGATAATTCTGCTGGAAAAACCATTTTGCGGCCTAGCACCATGCCGGCAATATCTTTAGCTTTATTCGCTAAACGATCTTGTACATTCAGCAACTCTAATAAATCACTGCGTGAAACAGGCAAGAATAATCCTTTGGGCAAATGAAGACGTAAATCGCGCTTCATATCATCTGCTTCGTGTTCTAGTCGCGCGATATCGCGTTGGATCAATTCCACTTCCGACCATTTTTGTTTTAGTACAGTTTCAAAAAAAGGGATGAGCTCTTTAACACATGCATGAACCTTCGCCATATGCTCTTCTAACGGGCGAATGGGTGAACGCCCAAACATATTTAAAAAAGGGGTGGTTGGCATGATGTGGTTGTGCTCCTTTATATCGTAACTTATATGGGAGATGCGCCCTCCTCTCCTCAGCGATATCCGCTAAAAAAAGCTCCCTCTCCTCCCGCGTTTTTTGTGGGAGAAGAGGGTTGGGGAGAGGAGGGTGCGCACTATATTATTTAACCGCCGCAGCATCCGGCACTTTTTTATCCGCTTTCGCATTAACCAACGCAACTGCCGTATCCAACATGCGGTTTGAAAAACCCCATTCATTGTCATACCACGACAATACTTTAACTAAATTGCCCATGACTTTTGTATAAGATACATCAAAAATAGATGACGCAGGGTTATGATTAAAATCAACAGACACCAAGGGTGCTTCATTAATTTCAAGAATAGCTTTCATTGGACCTTGTGCAGCAGCTTGCATGATTTTATTGACTTCATCAACGCTAGTATCACGTTTTGCTGTAAACGTAAAATCAATGACAGACACATTAATGGTCGGCACACGTACTGAAAATCCATCTAATTTGCCATTCAATTCGGGCAGCACTTCGCCGACCGCAATCGCAGCGCCGGTTTTGGTTGGAATCATGGAGTGAGCCGCTGCACGTGCGCGACGCAAATCTGTGTGATACACATCAATCAATGCTTGATCGTTGGTGTAAGAATGCACGGTATTCATTAAACCTTTTTCAATACCAATTGTATCATTTAAAGCTTTAACTAACGGTGCTAAACAATTCGTGGTGCAAGATGCATTTGAAACAACCGTGTGGCTCGCTTTTAAAATATCATGATTGACACCATAAACGATGGTTGCATCAACACCGGTTGCGGGTGCTGAAATTAATACTTTCTTAGCACCTGCTTCAATATGAGCGCTGGCTTTTTCTTTGCTGGTAAAAAATCCAGTGCATTCCAACACGAGATCTATATTCATTTCTTTCCAAGGTAATTTTTTCGGATCACGCTCAGCCACAACGCGAATTTTATCGCCGTTGATCACAAGATCATTACCAGAAACTGTCACTTCACCCTGAAATTTTCCATGTGTTGTGTCATAACGCGTAAGGTGCGCGTTGGTATTCACATCACCTAAATCATTAATCGCGACAATTTGAATGTCTGGGTATTTTTTAGATTCATAATGCGCGCGTAAAATATTGCGACCGATACGCCCGTAACCGTTAATTGCAACTCGAATAGTCATGAATTATTTTCTCCTGATTAATACTATGCTTCTGCACACGCAGGCTGTAATTGCTGTCTTGTCAATAAGTCTTTGGCAACTGAAATGATATGTTCGACTGTAAAGCCGCAAGCTTTAAACACATCTTTCGCGGGCGCTGACGCCCCGAAATGATCAAGACCAATCACTTTGCCGTGACAACCTACAAATTTATACCAGCCATCACTGGCCGCTGCTTCAATTGCAATCCGTGCGGCAATATTTTTGGGTAATACTTTTTCTTGATAGTGAAGATCTTGCGCCAAGAATACGTCAGTTGATGGCATGGACACCACACGAACGTTGATGCCATCTGCTGTCAACTGTTTCGCGGCATCTACCGCTAACGCAACCTCTGAACCGGTGGCAATCATAATCATATCAGGCGGCTGAACGCAATCTCGTAAAATATAACCGCCGCGCTCAACTTGAGTGACTGTTTCTGTATCCCGTTCTTGAAACGGTAAGTTTTGACGCGAAAATAACAAACAGGTTGGGCCTTGATATTCTAGTGCTTTTTGCCAAGCCACAGCGGATTCTGTCGTATCACAAGGTCGCCACAATGATAACTGTGGAATCATCCGCAAACTGGGCGCGTGCTCAACTGCTTGATGTGTTGGGCCGTCTTCACCCAAACCAATTGAATCATGCGTATAAACAAAAATAACGCGTTGGCGCATTAAGGCAGCCAATCGAATAGCATTACGTGCATAATCAGAAAACGTTAAGAACGTGCCGCCAAAGGGAATAATACCACCATAAAGCGCGATACCATTCATGATAGCTGACATCCCAAATTCTCGAACGCCATAAAAAATATACTGGCCTTCGGGAGTCGCTTTCGTGAAAGGCTTAACGTCTTGCCAATTGGTGAGATTAGAGCCAGTTAAATCCGCTGATCCGCCCATTAATTCAGGTAAAATCTTGGCGAAATGATTTAAACAAAGCTGAGAAGCTTTACGGGTTGCGATGGTTTCTTTTTTTTGCACCATCTCGTCGATTAGAGCGTTGACTTGCTCAGGCCAGTTTTCAGGTAACCGTTTTTCCACTCGTCGTAGGAATTCGCAGGCTAATTCGGGATGAGAATTGGAATAATTTTCAAATAATGTTTGCCAATTGTGTTCGTGTTTTTCACCAGTTTTGCGCGCATCCCACGCTTGATAATATTCATTCGGAATCACGAATGGTTCATGTGGCCAGTTTAAATTTTGTCGAACAGCAGCCACTTCCGCATCGCCTAGCGCTTCACCGTGTGTTTTGGCTGTGCCAGCTTTATTGGGAGCGCCCCAACCAATGATTGTTTTACAGCAGATAATAGTAGGTTTATCGATCACGGCTTTAGCGTGTTCAATCGCTTGATGGATTGCTTTACTGTCATGGCCATCGACATGAGGAATCACATGCCAGCCGTAACTTTCAAAACGTAACGGTGTATTATCCGTAAACCAGCCTGAGACATTCCCATCAATTGAAATTTGGTTGTCATCATAAAATAAAATCAGCTTGCCTAAACCTAGCGTTCCTGCAAGCGAGCAGGCTTCGTGTGAAATACCTTCCATTAAACAACCATCGCCTGCAAACACATAAGTGAAATGATCTACGATGGGAAAGCCATCGCGATTAAATTGTTTTGCGAGGTGCGCTTCGGCAATCGCCATGCCCACTGCATTCGCTATGCCTTGGCCAAGCGGGCCTGTTGTGGTTTCAACGCCTGGTGTTTCACCGAACTCAGGATGGCCTGGGGTCTTTGAATGGAGCTGACGAAATTGTTTTATATCATCCATAGTTAACGCATAACCGGATAAATGCAGCAGAGAGTAGAGCAACATGCAGCCATGGCCGTTTGATACGACAAAACGATCGCGATTTGGCCAGCTTGGATTAGCAGGATTGTGATGCAAAAAATCATTCCACAATACTTCGGCAATATCCGCCATACCCATTGGCATTCCAGGGTGTCCAGAATTGGCTTTTTGTACCGCGTCCATACTGAGGACACGAATTACATTGGCTAGTTCGCGATGAGTTGGCATAGGTCCGCTCCTGGGATTAGAAAATGGGTGAATATTACCCGAAATTTGCTGGGGAGGCATCTGGAAAATGGTTTATTTTGTTAGGTGGTTAAGGAGAATCAATCTGTTACTCTGCATCTTACCCGCTGTCAGCCTCACTTTTCACCGCTGTCATTCCGCACTGCAACCTACCGTCATTGCGAACGCGAGCTAAGCAACCCAGGCTTTATTGCCGCTTATAGCTATCACGTCGCACTTTAACCACTCTCACGCCGCACTTTAACCCCTGTTCCCCGCACATTAGCCCACTTTCCCCCGCACTTTACCCCCCGTCACCCCGGCACTTAACCCCTGTCACCCCGCACTTGTTGCGGGGTCCGGAATTAAAAACATAAAAGAGTCATTAAAAAAAATAATAAATAATAATGTATTT
>JBDTIZ010000051.1:0-16774 GCA_039936115.1 Gammaproteobacteria bacterium | reverse complement strand
GGATGATAGGTGGAATTTTCCTTACTACTCGTCAATTGAAAAATCGCATGATAGAGATTAGAACGAATAATAGGTTTCGTTAAGCTAGCATTGGCGCCCGCTGTAATAAAATAATCTAATGCAGCTTGTTCGGATGAATTGGTTAATACAATAATAGGGCCTGAATACGTTTCTCGAATTAAGTTCAGATCGTTTGCACCTGCTGCAGAATAAGTTTGTGGCTGATTAATACCCGCAATAATTAAAGTCGGCTCTTTGTCTGGATTGGTTTTAATTTTTAATTGTTCTAGCATTGCGTTTATATCAGCAAAAACGACTGTATCAATTTGCCAATGCTTCAAAATATTTTGAAGAGCCAATCGCGTAATAGGATGTGCTTCATAAATATAAATATGTGTACCGCTAAACTGAATGAGGTCTTGATCAGGTTCTGTCTCGCAAGTGGGTTTTTCAGCTGTGAAAGAAAACCAAAATGTTGAACCTTTGCCTTCGCTACTTTCCATTCCAATTTGACCTTCCATTTGATCAATCAATTTTTTGCAGATAGCAAGACCAAGACCTGTGCCACCATATCTTCTAGCAATACTAGTATCCGCTTGCTGGAAAGCGCGAAAAATTAATTTTTGATCATTCAGTGATAATCCTATACCCGTGTCTGACACGCTGAGTCTGAGTCTGGTATTTTTAGATGTTTTCTTGTCTTGGGCAAGATGGATAATCACATCACCTTTGTCCGTAAATTTAATAGCGTTAGAAATAAGATTGATAATGATTTGCTTAAATCGAAGTGGATCGCTAATAATTTTTCGCGGTACGTCATCATCGATAAGTGCCACGAATTCCAAATGTTTCGTATTCGCAAGCGGCGACATGATGGCAAGGACATCATCTATGCTGTCACGCAAATCAAACGAAAGATATTCTAATCGCAATTGACCTGCGTCTAGGCGTGAAAAATCTAAAATGTTATTAACCAGGTTGAGTAAATTTAATGTGGACTTTTGAATCGTGGTTAAATAATTCCTCTGTAAACTAGAAAGCTCTGTTTCAAGAAGCAAGCTGGTAAAACCAATAATTCCATTCATAGGTGTGCGAATTTCGTGACTCATATTTGCGATAAATTCGGATTTAATTCGGCTACCTTCTAACGCCTCTTTTTGTGCTTGAGCGAGCTCTGTATTTTGTACTTCAATGGTCGCCAGTGATTTCGTCAAACTAGAAGTCGCATGCTCAATATTGCTTTGTAAGCTATCACGCGCGCGTTGCAAGGCTTGTGCCATATGGTTTATGCCTTCTTCGAGCTCACCCAGCTCGCCCGGCGATTGCGTGTTGATATGTGTTTCTAGTTTTCCTTGTTCAATTTCTTTGACGGCACCACGCATTTTTAGCAAAGGTCTTGTGAGATGTCTGGCTGTGCGCCGCGCAAGATAAATACTGATCAATAAACCAAATACAAGAAACAAAATTGTCATCATGATAACTTTGTATTCTGCTAATATCGTTTTAGTTCTTGAAAGCGAAACGGTGACCCAACCAATTAATTTTTTATGTGATGCGCCATTTGAATAGAGGGCTTGATTCGCTAAATTTAAATCGTTAACAATCACAGGCGCAGTAAATGTAATTGTTTCAATGTTTTCAACGACAGCAATTTTTTCATCATCGAAGACAACATTTTTTAAAAACTCTTGTGATTGCGGATCATCAACACCACTATAGGCAAGTAATTCATGTTTTGGTCCGAAAAAAGTGATGGACTGAAGTTCTTTTTCTTCCAGAACCAGGTTGGTGATGTCTTGTAAAATCTGGCGGTCATTTTTTAAAATGCCGTTACGACTAGCGCGAACGACATGGTTCAAAATGGCTTGGCCATAAGATATTAATTCTTTTTCAGCATCATTGATGCGTGAACTAATAATGTAGATGCCCAAAACAAAAGAAATAAATAATGTTGGCAATAAGGCAATAATAAAAACACGTGTTTGTATGCTTAATTTTTTCATTAATCACTCATTCTTTTGATGTGGATGACTTTTGGCAATTGGCCAATTTGGTTGATGATGTGTTTTAATTGCGTTTGATCATGTATTTGTATCGTCATAATAACAAATATTGAGTTATTTTTTTTATTAACAGTCGAATTTAATGTCACTAAATCAACTTTAGCATTTGCCAATAACGCAGTCACTTCTTTTAGTAAATCTTGATGGCCATTTGCAGTAATTTGCAAGTCTACGTAATAACTACCTAGTTTTTTATTGTCCCAAGCGACTTGGATAAGACGATCATTGTGATGTGCTTGATAAGGTTTGATATTGTTGCAGTCTTCGCGATGTATTGAAACACCACGACCTTGTGTAATATACCCAACAATATTGTCACCTGGGATCGGTTTACAACAGAGTGCAATGCGAGTTAATAAATCATTGATACCTGCAATTTGTAAGCCTCCCGGCTCAGCAGATGTTTCTTTAGAGTAGTGTAGCGGAATTATTTTGCTAGACTCGGCAGGATGATCCGATTGTAGTGCATGAATGATTTGCGCTATCCGCAAATTTCCATGTCCAATCGCTGCAAAAAGTGATTCATCATTTTTGTAGTGAAAACGCGCGGCAATTTTTTCAAGATTAGGATGATGTATGCCAGCTCGAACAAGCTCACGTTCCAGGTTGTTTTTTCCCGATTCAATATACTGATTAATATCTTGTTGTTTGAACCAGTAAGATACTTTGGCGCGTGCACGAGATGATTTTAAATAACCAAATTCTTTATTCAACCAATCACGACTCGGTGTGCCATGCGGTGTAGTAATAATTTCAACTTGATCGCCGGTTCGTAATTGATAGGTCAACGGTACGATATGGCCTTTGATTTTTGCACCGCGGCAACGATGTCCCAGTTCACTATGAATATGATAAGCAAAATCAAGCGGTGTTGCGCCAGTCGGTAAATCAATGATATCGCCTGCGGGTGTAAACACATAAACGGTGTCTTCTAAAAATTCATCGATTTTACTGTCGGACGAGGTATCTTGATGCGCAACATCTTTATGCCAAGCCAGCAGTTGCCGCAAAAATGTAATTTTAGCCTCATAACCGGTTTGTTGTGTTTTGCTTTCTTTGTAAATCCAGTGGGCAGCAACGCCATGCTCAGCTTCATTGTGCATATCATTGGTACGGATTTGGATTTCGAGATGTTTGCCATCGGAACCAATTACTGCAGTATGAATAGAACGGTAGCCATTAGGTTTGGGATTGCTGATGTAATCATCAAATTCTTCCGGTACATGTTCAAATAAATGATGGGCAACGCTCAAAGCAGTATAGCAATCTTCGAGAGTGGGCACTAAAATCCGTACCGCACTGTAGTCATAAATATATTTGTAATCGAGATGTTTGCGTTCGGTTTTGAGAAAAATACTGTAAATATGTTTTGCCCGGCCTGAAATTTTAGCATTGATATTGGCTTGTAACAGGGATTCTTTTAACCGCGAAATAGTTTCATGAATACGGAGTTCACGATCAGCACGCCTTTCGGATAAAAAAGTAGCGATAGTTTTATAGGCCTCGGGATTCGTATAATGAAACGCAATATCTTCGAGCTCCCATTTTAATTGCCCAATGCCTAATCGATTTGCAAGAGGTGCATAAATATCCATGGTCTCTTGCGCGATGCGTTTACGTTCAACGGGATTAATATTTTTAATACCGCGCATAATGCAGGTGCGTTCAGCCAATTTAATTAAAACCACGCGAATGTCAGATACCATTGCTAAAAATATTTTGCGCAAACGATCCAGTTGCGTTTTGTCGCGTGATTTATTGCCTGCAGTTTGCAAATTATTCAGCACATTCATTTGTGCAACACTGTTGATGAGCTTAGCAACAGCTTCGCCGAGTTGCTCTTTAATGCTATCGATATGCGTACTCGTATGTTGGAGCGTGCTCACAATAATACTTGCCGCCACTGCATCTTGGTCGAGCTTCATATCAAGTAATATTTCTGCCATTTCTAAGCCTTGCTCTAGGCAAGATTGTCCATAAAACGTTGTCAAACCTTTACTTTGAACTTCCGCTAATTCAGTGGCGCGTCGAATTAAGGCGATATTATCTAGATGATGAGTCTGGACGATTTTATTCAACCAGGATTCAACATCTAGTTCGCCATCAGGCAAGTACAAAAATTTTTGTTTGACCGTCACCATAATTATTTCTCAAACAATGCAATAGCTTCAATATGACTGGTGTGAGGAAACATGTTTATCACGCCAATTTGCTTTAGTTTATAATGATGATTATAGACTAATTCTCCGGCGTCGCGCGCCAATGTTGCGGGATTGCATGAGACATAAACAATCCGTTTAGGCTGACATGTTGATATAAATGGAATAATTTCTTTGGCGCCAGTGCGAGGTGGATCAATCAATATTTTGTCGTAACTTTTTTTCGCCCAACTGGCTTGTTCTGGGTTCTCCATTAAATTAGCGGCATGAAATTCTGTGTTACTGATTTGATTGTGAGCTGCATTTTCACGTGCTCGTTCAACCATTTGTATGCTGCCTTCAATTCCAACCACGTGTTTTGCCAAACGTGCAATCGGTAAAGTGAAATTTCCAAGACCACAAAAAAGATCAAGTACGGTCTCGCTCGATTGAGGATCAAGCATTTGTAAAGCTTGTTTGATCATTAAGCGATTTACCTCGCCATTGACTTGAGTGAAATCTAATGGATGGAAACGCATTTCCAGCGCGTGATCAGGGAGAAAATAACTGAGCATTTCATTCTGATCATTTGGCCAGATTTTGTGGATACGTGCGGGTGAATTGGGTTGTAAATAAATCTGAAAATCATATTTTTTGCCAAATTCTACGAGCATTGCAAGGTCGGCTGTAGTTAAATCTGTCATATGTCGAAACACTAAGGCTGTTGCCTGATCGCTCACCGCCACTTCGATTTGTGGAATTTGTTCGTATTGAGATAATCCACGAACCAATTCGCTGAGTGCAGTCAAACGTATGCCCACACTTGGATGTAACACGATGCATTGCTCAATATCAGCAAGATAATTACTCATTTTTTCTCTAAAGCCAACGAGCAGTTTTTCTTTTTTTCTGACATAACGGACACCTAAGCGGGCTTTGCGTCGATAGCCAACTGTATTGCCGACAATAGGCGGTAAAATCTGCTCTGGCACAACATTACCAAAACGTTTTAACTGATCAAGCAAGGCTTGCTGTTTTAAAATAATTTGTGCATTCGCGTTAATGTGTTGCATGCTGCAACCGCCGCAAATACTAAAATGTGCGCAGGGCGGTGTTGTGCGATCAGGTGATGCTGTTATGACGTCGATAACTTCTGCGTCATTATAACGGCTGTGTTTTTTGCTGATCTTGCAAGTCACTTTTTCCTGTGGCAACGCGCCAGTCACAAACGTAGTTTTTCCATTGATTTCCGCAATGCCGCGGCCATCATGACTTAATGATGTTATATTGATTTCTATGCTTTCGGGCAACATAATCTACTCTATTAGTTTTCTAAGTTTTTAAGTTGTAGTATGGTATCAAGTTGTGTGAATCAAGGACAGTTACCAATGAGCCAATTTTTCATTATTCATCCAGAAAATCCTCAATTACGCCTCATAAAAGAAGCGGTTAAAATTATTCAAAGTGGTGGGGTCATTGTTTATCCGACAGATTCTGCTTATGCAATAGGTTGTCAGTTAGCTAATAAACAAGCGCTTGAGCGTATTCGTCAATTACGCCAGCTGGATGAAAGTCATAATTTTACCTTAGTTTGCAGGGATTTGTCTGAATTAAGCACTTATGCAGTAATTGATAATCCTGCGTTTAGATTACTAAAAGCACATACGCCTGGGCCTTATACTTTTATTTTGAAAGCCACTAAAGAAGTGCCTAAACGTTTGATGCAACCAAAACGCAATACTATTGGTGTGCGTGTGCCAGACAGTGCCATTGTCCAGGCTTTGTTAGGTGAGTTGAATGAACCGTTGATGAGTGTTTCTTTAATATTGCCGGAACAAGAATATCCGTTTGTGGATCCGCGAGATATTTATGATGCGCTGAAAAATCGTGTGGATTTGATTATTGATGGCGGACCTTGTGGTTTGACGCCGACAACTGTGATTGATTTAGTGAATGGGGCGCCGGTTGTTTTGCGGGCGGGGAAGGGGGATGCGACACCGTTTATTTAACTGCTATTCCCTGTCACCGCACATGTTGCGGGGTCTGGAGTCAAAAATATAAAAAAATCATTAATGTTGTCATTCTGAGCGCAGTGAAGAATCTCGTTTTAAATTGTGATCCTTTACTACGTTCAGGATGAGAATGAATTTTTTTATTATTTAAAACCCGGACCCCGCAACAAGTGCGGGGTGACAGGGTAAACCTGCGAGGCGACAGAGTAGCGCGGTCGACAGCGGTTAAAGATTTTCAGTTTCTAACACCACAGCAACTCCACACAAAATCGATGCGATTTTGGTCGCAGCTTGAATGGTTTCTTTGCTAATCCCTTTGCTCGTCAACACTTTCTCATGTGCATCCATACATTTTCCGCAGCCATTTATCGCTGACACAGCGAGAGAAAATAATTCAAAATCCAATTTATCAATACCCGGTTGTGCCATCGCATTCATACGCAAATTAGCTGACATTTTTTGATAATCTTCATTTGAGACAAGATGCGTAAAGCGATAATAAATATTATTCATCGCCATCAGAGCTGTCGCACTTTTTGCAGCAGCAAACGCTTCTTGAGATAAGTTTTCATTCGCACTGTTAGAGACTGCAGCTAAAAGTCTTTTGTTTTTTGTCATCATACTGGACGCCAACATCGTTCCCCAAAATTGTTGCTGAGTTAAATGTTCGCTGTTGTTTAATAAGCTAGATAAGTTAAGTTTTATGTCTTTCGCATAAGCCGGTAAATCATCTTGAATCGATTGCAACGTAGTCATGCAGTTTTCTCCTATTTTTAAAGCGTTTCTTGTCCTTGTTGCCAGTTGCAAGGGCAGAGCTCATCGGTTTGTAATGCATCAAGCACGCGTAACACTTCTGAAGGATTACGGCCAACTTTTTCGTCATTGACAGAAATATGGCGAATAATATTGTTTGGATCGACAATAAGAGTCGCTCGATTTGCAACGCCGGTTTGATGATCTAAAATACCAAGTTGTGTCGCTAACTCTTTTTTAATATCAGCAAGCCACGGGAATGGACTATCTTTTAAGTCTGAATGATGCTGGCGCCATGCGAGATGGACATATTCGCTATCTGTTGAGCCGCCAATTAGCTGCGCATTTCGATCAAGAAAATCAGGATGTAATTTACCAAAACCAATAATTTCTGTTGGACAAACAAACGTAAAATCTTTTGGCCAAAATAAAAATATTTTCCACTGACCAGCAAAATCATGATGATGAATATCACGAAAAGCTGTGTCGATATTTGCTGTGTGTACCGCTGTTAATTTAAAATCAGGTAGTTTTTCACCAATGGCTAACATGTTTGTTTCTCCTGTGTTATTTCATTTAAATCATGTTGAATTGCATTTTACTGCTACAGTATGCTACAGTTCTCGCTATATTCAAAATCAATAGTTACTATTGTATCGATAGATTTTATCAATTACTGAGGCTAACCTCATGACATTACAAGAATTACGTTTTGCAATCTCACTTGCCCAAGAAAAGCATTTTGGTCGAGCCTCACGGGCTTGTTTCGTGAGCCAGCCAACGCTCAGCATCGCCATTCGAAAATTAGAAAAAGAATTGGGCGTGGCGCTTTTTGAACGTGATAATAATAATGTACGTGTTACGCCGCTAGGTAAAGAGATAGTTGAGCGCGCTAAACGTGTTTTGGCGGAAGCGGAAGGCTTAAAGCAGGTGGCTGAGTTTGATAAAGATCAACTGCTGGGGACTTTAAAGCTAGGTGTGATTTATACAATTGGGCCTTATTTGTTGCCGCCTTTAATTACCATGTTAAATAAACTCGCGCCGCAAATGCCGATCGAAATTCAAGAAGATTACACCGCAAATTTACGTGAAAAATTATCTGTGGGTGATGTCGATGCGATTATCATTTCCTTACCTTTTTCTGAAACGGGCGTTCTAACGCGGAATTTGTATAAAGAACCTTTTGTGGTGTTGATGCCTATTGACCATCCACTCACCCAGAAAAAAACGGTTAATCAGAATGAGCTGAGTGATTATAATATTTTAATGCTAGGAGAAGGGCATTGCTTTCGAGATCAAGTTGTATCTTCATGCCCGACTTGTTTTACTGTTCCTAAGTCGCAAGGCTGGCGTTCTATCGCTGGAAGCTCGCTCGAAACGATTAGGCATATGGTCGCATCAAATATGGGAATTACGATTTTACCAGCAACAGCGGCCGCAAGCGGCCCTTATCAAGGCACGTTACTCACCACTCGACCCTTAAAAGCAGCCAGTCCCAATAGAGTTGTTGCTTTGGCTTGGCGAAAAAGTTTTCCGCGTGTGAAAGCTATCGAGCTATTACTTGATGCTGTTGAAAAATGCAATTTATCGAAGTAATTATTTTACAATAGAATCAAGTAGGTTAGATTATTTTATGCAAGTGATCTTGCAATGTGATGAATCTTTCCTATACTTGAAATATGAGTGTTTTCTCAGGATTTTTTGTCCAGGACCGATGAATAATTAACCTAAGGAAATCGACTTGAGGCGCGGTGAGCAGGTCCTAAGTGATTAGGAAAGCCTAAAACGTCGCAGAGGTTTCCGCCAATGAGTCAAAGGGGATTCTGAAAGACATAGCCTTTGAAAACACTCTCCTTCTTCTTTTATCTCTTTGCTCATTTTATCCTTGCTCAAAGGTTTTAACTCAATATACTTAATGTTAATAATATAAAATTAAGGATTCCAGCTATGCATCCCATCATTGAACATGAGAATTTATACGGTGCGCATAATTACGCGCCATTACCGGTGATTTTGACACGGGGCGAGGGTGTGTATGTTTGGGATGATCAAGGTAATCGATATCTTGATATGATGAGTGCTTATTCCGCTGTGAGTCATGGGCATTGCCATCCAAAACTGGTTAGCGTATTAACCGAACAAGCAAAAAAATTAGCGATCGTGTCTCGTGCATTTTATACAGACTTATTGGGAAATTTTTTGCAAAAAGCCTGTGAAGCAGCGAAACAAGATAAAGCATTGCCCATGAACACGGGCGCTGAAGCGGTTGAAACCGCATTGAAAGCAGCGCGTAAATGGGCGTATACCGTTAAAAAAGTCCAACCAGACAAAGCTGAAATTATTGTTTGTGAAGGTAACTTTCATGGCCGCACAATAGCAATTGTTGGTATGTCTTCTGAGCCGCAGTACCGTTCTGGTTTTGGTCCGTTTCCTGCAGGATTCAAAATGATTCCGTTTGGTGATGCAGAAGCATTACGAAAAGCTATCACATCGAATACCGCTGCATTTTTAGTTGAACCTATTCAGGGTGAAGGCGGCATTCTTGTTCCACCCAAAGGTTATTTAAAAGAGTGTGAAAAAATCTGTCGTGAAAATAATGTATTATTAATTTGCGACGAAATTCAAACAGGAATGGGGCGAACGGGTAAGTTTTTAGCGTGTGAACACGATGACATTCATCCTGATGCCGTAGTGCTCGGAAAAGCATTAGGTGGTGGATTGCTTCCTGTTTCTATGTTTTTAAGTCGCCGCGATGTGATGGATGTTTTTACGCCCGGCGATCATGGTAGTACTTTTGGTGGAAATCCACTTGCTTCGGCGGTTGGAGCTGCAGCACTTGATGTTCTCTTTACAGAAAATTTAATCGCACGCGCGGCGGAACTAGGTGATTATTTACGTAATCGACTTGAAAATATTAAATCACCTTTAATAAGCGAAGTGCGCGGTAGGGGATTACTGGTTGGCTTGGTGATTAATCCACGTTATCATTCTGCGCGAGAGATTTGTTTAAAATTACTTAAACTAGGCGTCTTAAGTAAAGATACACATGGCGATGTTATTCGTTTGGCACCGCCTTTAGTGATTACAAAAGAACAAATTGATACGCTGATAGTAGCGCTCACACAAGTACTGAGTGAGGTTGCGGCAACACTATCGGTTTAGAACTGTCTCATAAAAGGATTTTGCAATGAATAAATGGATTAGACTTTCTTGTGCAATTTTCGCGATTGGAGCGGCAAGCAATGTAGTAGCGGATGATGCAGCTCAATATTTTCAAAATAAAGTTGCTGCACAACAACTCCCTGAGGCCGACACTGCGCTTAAAAATCAAAACTATCAAAAAGCATTAGAGATTTATAAACATTTTGCGAGTGAAGGTATACCTGTTGCTGAATATCAACTGGCTTATCTCTATCAGCATGGTTATGGAATTGAGCAAAATGCGTCGTTTGCTGCAGCATGGTATATGAAAGCGGGCAGTCAAGGTTTGGCGCAAGCGCAATATGCGTTAGGCACTCTATATTATTACGGTGTTGGACTTGAACAAGGTCTTACACAGGCAATCACACTTTATAATCAAGCAGCAGCTAACAATAATCCCTGGGCGCAATATATGTTGGGTTATCTAAGCGACAATGGTTTTGGTGTGCCAAAAGATCCTATTGCAGCACGTGATTGGTACAGTAAAGCAGCGGCGCAAGGTGTTCCCGAAGCGCAATATAATTTAGGTTTGACTTATTATGCGGGTAATAATGTCACTAAAGATTACAGCAAAGCATTTAGTTGGTTTAATTTAGCAGCTCAACAAGACAATGCAAAAGCACAGTTCATGTTGGGACTGATGTATAGCATGGGACAAGCTGTTCCGATCGATAAAAAGCAAGCTTTTTACTGGTATACGCGTTCCGCTGAAAAAGGCTTGCCACAAGCCCAATATAGTTTGGGTGTGTTGTATTATACCGGTACTGGCACGCCGCCGAGTTTAAGTAACGCCGTTAAATGGATAAAAAAAGCAACTGATCAAAGTTATCCACGAGCGCAATATTTGTATGGTTATTTGACTTACAATGGTGTGGGTGTTCCCAAAGATGTGCAGCAAGCAATTGATTGGTACAGAAAGTCTGCGGGACAAAGTTTTCCTGATGCGGAATTTGCACTTGGATTTCTTTATCATAATGGTTTAGGTGTTGCTAAAGATGATCGCCAAGCGTATGCCTGGTATTTAGCTGCAGCAAAACAAGGTTTAGCAAACGCACAATACATGGTTGGTCTGTTTAATCAGCAAGGTCTAGGTTTACCAAGCGATCAAAGAGCAGCGCTTTCTTGGTACACGCAAGCGGCACAACAAGGAATGGATAATGCCCAGTTATTATTAGGCGTTATGTATGGACAAGGTCAGGGAATTCCTCGTGATTATCGTTCGGCATATGCTTGGTTAGATTTAGCATCGACTTCAAGCAATAGTCAGATCCGCGCGTCAGCACTCAAAATGCGGGATGATTTAGCAAAAAATATGACGACTGCTGATATTGGTGCGGCGAAAGAGTTGTCGAAAAATTATTATAGTAAATACGCGAGTCAGTGATAACAACTGTCAACCTGCGTTTGACCTTGCCATCCTGCACTGTCATCCTGCACCTGACCTTGTCATCCCGCACTTGACCCTGTCATCCTGCACTTTGACCTTGTCATCCTGCACTTGACCTTGTCACCCCGCACTTGTTGCGGGGTCTGGGCTTGAAATAATAAAAAATACATTTAAGGCAAATAAAACCATGCAAGAAACCAAAAAAAACTTCTTCGTATTATGTATCGCAGGTCTTGTAAGCATAGGCGGAATTTTATATGGCTATGATATGGGCGTTATTTCCGGCGCATTACTTTTTATAAAAAATACGATTCCAATGAATGACACAGAAGTCGGTATGATTGTTGGAGCTGTGCTTGGTGGTGGATTGATCGGTACTTTAATCGCAGGACCCGTCAGCGATCGTTTCGGTAGACGTATTTTGATTTTGGCATCAAGTGTTATTTTTATTTTCGGTGTGAGTGCGATTTTATTAGCGAATAGTTTTTTAATGTTATTGCTTGCCAGATTGCTGCTCGGTATGGGTGTTGGTGTGGTGGCTGTCGCGGTGCCATTGTATGTTGCTGAAATTGTTCCCAGCAAAGATCGAGGAAAATACGTTACTTTTTTCCAGTTATTACTTACTTTTGGAATTGTCGCAGCATATTTTGTTGATTTGCTTTTTACTTCATCAGGCAATTGGCGAGCGATGTTTGCTGTGCTTCTCATACCCTCATTTATTTTATTTTTTGGGATGTTTTTTTTGCCAGAGACACCGCGCTGGTTAATTGCAAATGATCAATTAGCAACAGCCAAACAAGTTCTTCGTCGTATTCGACAATCCGAACGAGAAGTTGAAAGTGACGTGAAAGAAATTCAAACGAGTTTGCTTGAAATCCGAAAAGAAACGTGGGGTGAATTATTTTCACACGAACTTTTGTTACCTTCTTTGATTGCTATTGCGATCGCTATTTTTAATCAGTTAACAGGTATTAATTCTTTTCTGCAGTATGCACCGTTGATTTTAAAAAATGCTGGGATCAGTTCTAATTTTGTTTCTATGCTAGGTTCTGCTGGAATTGGTGTGTTGAATTTTTTATTTACTATTATTGCAATCACTTTAATTGATACGTTGGGACGTAGACCGTTGCTATTGTTGGGTGTGGGTGGAGTTGTTTTATCGGAGTTATTTTTAGGTGCGGTAAATTATTTTATTCCTAACTCACCTAATGCAGGGATCTTATCATTAATTGGATTGCTTTTTTATATTATGTTTTTTGCTGTGGGTCCAGGTGTTGTGGTGTGGCTTGCGATTTCAGAATTATTTCCAACTCAAGTGCGCGGAAAGGGGATAGCTGTTTGTTTGTTTTTTAATTCATTAGCATCGACTTTATTAGCGACTTTTTTCTTGCCCTTAGTAAAACATCTTGGCGTCGCACAAACTTATTGGCTGTTTGCATTTTTTAGCACGCTTTATTTTCTGGTGACGTATTTCTTTTTACCTGAGACAAAAGCGCGTTCGCTAGAAGAGATACAGCATTACTTTTTTAAAAAACATCGGCGCGTGCTGTCATCCCGAACATAATGAAGGATCACTTTTCAAATACTGATCCTTCACTATGTTCAGGATGACAGCCTGCCGCCATCAAGGTGTTTTTCAAGAGCATGGTGACTGTCATGGGCCCAACACCACCGGGTACAGGAGTAATCCAACCAGCACGCTCAGAAGCAGATTTGAATTCAATATCGCCGGTGATTGAGCCATCCGCTAAACGATTTATCCCAACATCAATTACAGTTGCACCCAGTTTTATCCATTCGCCTTTTATAATGCCAGGTTTTCCTGTGGCTGAAACCAGGATATCGGCTTGCTTAACATAGTCGCCTAAATCTTGTGTAAACCGATGACATACTGTGATAGTACAGCCAGCAATTAATAATTCTAATGCCATGGGACGACCGACAATATTGGATGCGCCGACAATGACGGCATGACGATTTTTATAAACCTGATTAATGCTATCCAGAAGCATCATGATGCCAAATGGTGTGCAGGGACGAAGGAGAGGTCTGCGTTGAGCCAATCGGCCTAAGTTGTAAGCATTAAAGCCATCCACATCTTTATGAGGATCAATTAACTCAAGAACGTTGTCACTATCAATATGATCGGGTAGAGGCAGCTGCAAAAGAATGCCATCTACACTCCTGTCTTGATTTAATTTTTGAATTAAAGAAGCGAGTTCTTTTTCGCTAACCGTTCTGGGTAAGTGATGGTAAATGGATTTTATGCCGGCTTGTTCACAGGCTTGACGTTTGTTACGTACGTAAATATCAGAGGCGGGATCTTCGCCAACCAAGATCACAGCGAGCCCAGGAGGTCTTAACCCTTGCTGTGTTCTTACTACAATTTCTGCAGCGATTTCTTCACGCATTTTGCGAGCGAGAATTTTGCCATCGATTATTTGCGCTACCATAGTGACTACCATTGCTATGATTATACGTAGGATATGGATTATACAGTAATCATCGCTAGAATCACTGCCTAAAATAAAATGATTTTTAGTGTGTTTTATGAATTGACTAGAGAGGGTTCGCCGAGTATTATGCGAACCCGTTGCTACTGTTTTGCAACGGAAACGGGGTATAGCGCAGCCTGGTAGCGCGCCTGCTTTGGGAGCAGGATGTCGAGAGTTCGAATCCCTCTACCCCGATTATTTTTTAGTTTAAATTTTCTAATGAGCGCCTGTAGCTCATTCGGATAGAGCATCGGCCTTCTAAGCCGAGGGTAACAGGTTCGAATCCTGTCAGGCGCGCCAATTTTACCTCGGGACTTGCCTGATAGATCAAGATCCTGTGCACATTGTAGGCAGTTATGGTGGACGTAGCTCAGTCGGTAGAGCCCCGGATTGTGATTCCGGTTGTCGTGGGTTCGATCCCCATCGTTCACCCCACTTATTTTCCATAAAAACGGGCCGTTAGCTCAGTTGGTAGAGCAGTTGACTCTTAATCAATAGGTCGTTGGTTCGATCCCAACACGGCCCATCAATAGAATCAACAGGTTATGTTGATTTTTTCGAGTTTCAAATAATCATCTTCGTGACTTTTTCGTGACCCCAATTCGCTGCTTCTGACCTGAGTAAAGTGAGTGTTGGCTTTCGAGCCTCTTCGCAGACTCTTTTGGAAGCTTCTAATAAGCTAAGAACTTCAGCAGCAGAGTAGTGTGTAGTAATCCTTGCTGATTTGTGTCCCAACAAGTCTTGCCTATCTTCAAAGCTCACGCCCGCAGCTCTTAATCTTCTTCCAAATGTATGCTTTAGATCATGTACTCGTGCATTAGGCAGCTCAGCATTTTTACGAGCTTTTTTCCAAGCACGATTAAGCATACGACTCACATTATTGCCTTTGTATGTAAAAACAAACTCAGGATGTTTCCCTCGTTGTCTTTCTATAACATTGCGGGCTATTGGATTCAATACAACTAACCTGTCCTCGGCGTTTTTGACATGCCCTCCCGGAATGATAAATACGGAACCCACGTCAGGTATTGAGACCTTTACTTCCCATTGCCATTTCAAATTGCAGACCTCTTTGTCACGACAGCCTGTGTTTACGGCAAACAATGCCATTTCTCTCACATACTCTGGTAGAGCAGCAAACAATTTTTCTTGCTCCTCCCAGGTTAAAGGATAGGGCTTTCGGCTATCCAATTGGGGCAATAACTTTATTTTGGGTGCCGAAGCCATCCATGTAAGCCCAAACTCATCCATCCATTCACCAGCAGCAAGATTGAGAATGTGTCGTACAATCTGCAAACTAAGATTGATAGTTCGAGATTTAACACCCTCTTGCCGCCTTGCATTAATGTATGACTGTAAGCTTCCCATGTGGATTGCTTCTAAAAACAATTCACCAATATAAGGATCAATTGCTTTTAACCCAGCAGCATCAGTTTTAAGACTTTTTTTATGCTTATTCTCCAGCATATATTTTATAGCCGCATCTCTAAATATCCGTTTTGGTCGGATCCCATATACCTCAGCTTGCCGAATCATTTCTAATCGTCGTACTAGATATTTCTGGGCTTCTTCGAGTTGACTTGTTCCAGTACTTTCGCAAATTCTGCGGCCGTTGACTTTTTTGTCGATGTGCCAAATGTCGCCGATTTTTTGTAACCCTGGGATATGTTTTCGTCCCATAATTGCCTCCTGTTATTTCTGGAGGCTGGACGACCATTGCGGTGCTTATAATGATCGACCCAGCTGTCTAAATCAAGTCTGTCGAAAGCAATTCCAAATTTTCCGATAGGAATTTCAATTAACAATGGTCTGACTAATTTATTGAAACGATTTTTGTCCATCCCGATGTAATCGGGAGCATCTCTTAATCGAATAAGACGCGGCTGCATAATTACCTCTATTGAAGTGAAGGGTTTTTTTTATTGATAGATGATTTTCTTAACGCCAAGCTTAGTTTGGTGATAGGCTTGACTCTGTTTACGAGAGAAAACGTATGTCACGCATGTTTATACTTTTAGGTGTATTGCTAATAGCGCTCGGCGTCTTGTGGCCTTTGCTGAAAAAATGTGGAATTGGTCATCTGCCAGGAGACATACTCATTCGGCGCGGTGATTCCGTGTTTTATTTTCCGATTACGACATGTATTATTATCAGCATGGTATTTTCGATTATTATGTGGCTACTAAATCGTTAATACTCTCTTAGCCTGAAAAAGTTGTGCTTTTTCAGTTACAAGGATTTTTAACACATACAAGGAAGCATCAAATGAAAACGAAAAAAGCTACAAAATCTTCAAAAAAACCAAAATCACAATCTCCATCATTGTCACTAAAAGCAATTACTCAGAAACAAACTAAAATGCAAATATTAAAAAGTATTGCAACTGAGGCAGGATTAACCCTCAATCAGGTTAAAACTGTGTTCATTACGGCAGGGCATATAGCAAAGTGTCATTTAATCAAAAAAGGCTCGGGTGAATTTGCTATTCCAGAAATGGCTATTAAGGTTGTGCGAAAAACCAAGCCTGCTACAAAAGCACGTGATGGTCGAAATCCTATGACAGGTGAAACAATTAAAATTGCTGCTAAACCTAAACGCGATGTCATTAAAGTGAGACCACTTAAATCGCTTAAAGAAGTTATATTGCAAGGATAATATCTATGTAATTCCGTCGAGTTTAGGCTCGACGGAAATTCAACGGGAAAGATAATTATTATGCGCAGTA
>JBDTIZ010000050.1:0-13532 GCA_039936115.1 Gammaproteobacteria bacterium | reverse complement strand
ACCCCGCACTTGTTGCGGGGTCTGGAATCAAAAACATAAAAAAGTCATTTAAAAAATAAAATGTATTTTTTATTATTTAAAACCCGGACCCCGCAACAAGTGCGGGGTGACAGGTTTAAGTGCGTTGTGACGAGTTCAAGTGCGTTGTGACGAGTTCAAGTGCATTGTGACGTAATGCAATAATAAAAATTTTTTAAAAATAAAAACGAGGACAAACATGACAGTATTAATTTTATTACTACTCGTTGCATTAACAACTTTCTTTGCCGCTCTCAGATGCAAAAAAATCAGTTTCGCTATTTTTACATTCACGCTCTTATCATTTGTAGCAATCAGTTATGGTTTCCTGCCAACACTCTTGTTAAACCAATTAGAGCTGCCCTTTAGTATTCCTGGAAAAATTACTTGGGGAAAGCAAAATGCCATTATTCTCTTGGGCGCAGGAATTGCTAGAGTGCCAGAAACCAATAATGTAAAACCAAGTCTTATCGGCTATTCAAGAATTTACACAGCAGCGCAATATTATTTGGCGTGCAAACAAAGTGGAAATACATGCACGGTGATTATCAGTGGCGGCGATGCTTCTCATATCGGTGTAACAGAAGCGCATGTCTATAAAAAATCATTGATGGATCTCAACTTAAAAAGCACGGATTTACTGCTAGAAACCAAAAGCATGAATACATTTGAAAATGCTAAATTTACCGCGGAGCTGATAAAACTTAAAAAGTTCAGCACTATTTCTCTAGTGACATCCAATATTCATATGAAACGCGCGTTACTGTATTTTTCTTATTTTGGAATCATACCTATTCCGATTTCTTCTGATTACATGGCGCCAATGATTTCAGTCATTCCCGTGGCTTATAATTTTGTTCTTTCTGATTTTGCGTTGCATGAATATCTTGGTATTTTAAGGTTTCGTATTTATAACTATTTTGGATGGAATGAAAAAAGTTCTGGTGTAGGGGCAATATAACTTACCCCTACAAATATTCAATCCACTTTCTCTACCATCTCTTCCGCATGCGCAAGCGTCTTTTCAGTAATTTCAACACCACCTAACATGCGAGCAATTTCATTAATTTTTTCTTTAGATGAGAGCGCTTGAATATGCGTTTCGGTAATATTATTCCGATTAATTTTTTCAACTCGCACATGATGATGCCCTTGTGCTGCGACTTGCGGTAGATGAGTAATGCAAAGAACTTGGTGAGTTTTACCTAAGCGACGTAATAATTTCCCAACAATTTCTGCTGTGCCACCACTAATGCCAACATCAACCTCGTCAAAAATGAGCGAAGGAATTGTGTGTTGTTCGGCGGTTGCAATATGAATAGCAAGACTAATTCGAGATAATTCGCCACCCGATGCAATTTTCGCGAGTGCTTGCATGGGTTGTCCCGCATTGGTTTTAATTTGAAAAATAATTTTTTCTAAACCGTACGGCGAAAAGTCCGCAATGACCTGAGGTTCGAAATGAATATGAAATTCAGCATGCGGTAAAGCAAGTTCGCGGATAGTGTGGCTAATTTCTTCAGCTAATTTTTTTGCAGCTTTAGTGCGGCTCTGAGACAATTTTTTTGCAAAGTCTTGATAATTTTTTTCTAAAAGTTTTAACTTCTCAGTCAGGGCAAATAATCGACCATCACTGTTTTCTAAATCTTTAAGTTCAGCAGCTAACTTTTGTTGGAAGTCATATAATTCGTTGGGTGAGATTTTATGTTTGCGCGCTAAATTAAATAATAAACTAATACGTTGCTCGGCGCATTCTAACCGCTCTGGATCGAGATCAACCGATTCAAGATAATGTTGTAATTCACTTTCTGTTTCACTAATTTGAATGATTGCAATTTTAATATTTTCAATCCAAGTGGAAATTTTAGGATTAACGCGTTGTACAGCTTCTAAAGCTTGCAATGCCTGATTCAAAGAATGCAAAGCATTATGATTTTCGTTTTCAGTCAGATGATTTAATGTGTGATTCAGGTTTTGTAATAACTCACCTGCGTGCGCAAGTTGTTTGTGCTCTTGATCCAGCATTTCGAATTCATCAGGTGCGATGGATAATTCTTCCAGTTCGCGTAATTGAAATTTTAAAAATTCACTGCGCGCGCTGCGTTCTTCCGTCTGCTTACGCAACCCAATTATTTCGCTATTAAGCGCGCGCCAATCGTGTGCGGTGGTATACACTTTATCGAGTAATTGTTGATGGCCAGCAAATTCATCAAGCATTTCTCGCTGTTTTTCTGGTTTTAATAAGGATTGATGTTCATGTTGACCGTGAATATCAATTAATAGTTCGCTTAATTCGCGCAAAGGTTGCAAAGTCGTTGGCGCACCATTGATGTAACTTCGCGAGCGTCCATCTTTGCTGACGGTGCGACGAATAATGCATTCATTAGTCGCTTGTTCTAGATCGTGATTTTTCAACCAGCGGCATGCGGCGGCTAAATTTGAAATATCAAAACAAAGACTAATATCTGCTTTTTCCTGTCCGGGACGAACAATATGTTCCGATGCGCGCGCACCTAAGGCTAATTGGATGGCATCAATTAAAATCGATTTACCAGTGCCTGTTTCGCCTGTGATAACTGTGGTGCCAGAACAAAATTCCAAAAGCAGTTCTTGAATGGTAATTAAATTGCTGATGTTAACTTGTATAAGCATGTTGGTTATTCCGTATAAGTCAGTTTTTTACCCCAATGAAGCTTACTGCGCAATGCTTCATAATAATTGTAATCCATTGGATGTATGAGATGTAATTGCTGCGGTTTTTTCTTGATGGTGATGTGGCAACCCGGCGGAGTATTGATATAAGCGCGACCGTCACAACTGACACGCGGCGATGTGATGTTATTCGGGGAGATAATAATATTGATACGACGATTGCCTTCAACCACAATGGGTCGGCTGCTAAGTGAGTGCGGAAACATGGGCACAAGAACAATAGCATCTAATTGCGGATGTAAGATGGGTCCACCACCAGAAAGTGCGTAAGCAGTCGAACCGGTAGGTGTTGCAATAATTAATCCATCTGAATTTTGGCTGCAAACAAATTGGTCGTCAATATAGATTTCAAATTCGATCATATGCGGAATCGCATCGGGAATGATGGCAACCTCATTGAGGCAGTCATCTTGGCCGAGATTTTTGTCATGTATTTCAATTGAGGTTGTCAGCAGAAAACGTTTTTCTAAAAAATACTGGCCTTTTAAAATGGCTTGGATTTTTTCAAGTTCGGTCGGCAGGATATCAGTTAAAAAACCCAGGCTACCACGATTAATGCCAAGAACGGGCAGGTCTTGATTAATGGCAATATGTGCGGCATGGAGCAAGCTGCCGTCACCGCCTACGACAATTAACAAATCACAATGTTTACCGAGTTTTTCGCGAGGTATGATAGAAAGCGATTTTTCATTTAAAGAGTCGGCCGTTTCTTCTTCGATAAAAATCTGAAGTTTTAGTTTTTCTAGGTATTTTATCAGGGCTCTCAGCGTGTCCTTAACGCCTGGGTTTCTGACCCGGCCAATGATGCCGATACTTTTAAACGTGGTAGTCATGTTTTTTCCTTAATGAGTTGGTAAAATTCTATGTTATATTTACGCCTTTCACTAATGATTTTTAGGTTTTTTGGCGAAAGATAGCCTCATGTGACTAGGTGAATTATGAATGAGATTCCGGTTAATCAACGCGCCCAAAATGTATTAAAAATTTTGGTTGAGCGGTATATCCAAGACGGTAATCCGATTGGATCGAAAACTATTGCCGAGGAATATGCGCTTGGTTTGAGTCCGGCTACTATACGCAATATTTTGGCGGATTTAGAAGAATCGGGTTTTTTGACCTCGCCACACACGTCCGCTGGGCGTGTGCCGACCTCACAGGGCTATCGGTTTTTTGTGAATAGCCTGCTTGCGGTTAAACCATTGGGCGAAGTTGATGTGAGTGACTTCCAAGACAAGCTTGATCCTGATTTGGCATTATCTAATCTATTGCACTCAGCCTCGTCATTGTTATCAAGTTTGACCCAATTGGCTGGCATTGTGGCGTTACCAAAGCGAAATAAAATCGAATTGCGGCAAGTGGAGTTTATTGCTTTATCGTCAAGTAATCGCGTGTTGGTGATTTTGGTATTGAACAATCGAGAGGTTCAAAACCGGATTATTTATACAGATCGTGTGTATTCTCAGGGCGAATTGCAGCAGGCTGCGAATTATTTGAATGCGCAATATATTGGCAAAGACTTGTTGACGATCCGGCAAGAAATTTCTGTGGCTATTCGCCATGATCACGATAATATGGCACATTTGCTGAAAACAGCGATTGATGTGACAAATAAAGCGTTTATCTCATCAGACAAGAATACTAACAATTGTGTCATTGCGGGACAGAATAATTTATTTAACTATTCTAGTGAGGCCGATTTTGAGAGTCTTAAGGGATTGTTTGATGCAATGGCCGAGAAACAAGATATTTTAAATTTATTAGATCAAGCATTAGAAGCGGATGGCATTCAGATTTTTATCGGCAAAGAATCGGGTTACCAGGCATTTGATGATTGCAGTATTGTGACGACGTCTTATGCGGTGGATGGGCAATTAATAGGAAGTTTGGGTGTGATTGGGCCTATTCGTATGCCGTATGAGCGAGTTATTTCGGCGGTGGATATCACTGCAAAATTATTATCGGCTGCCTTGAATCAAGGGTGATTTGGCCATATATATTTGGGAGAGGTAACAATAGGTTCACCTCTACAAATTTCAGTAAGCTTTGAACGCAGGAGGAAAACGTGTCAGATAAAAATGCTAAAGCCAGCAGTACAGCTGCTTTAAAACAAAAATTGCATGAACAATCCGATGATGAGACTAACGAACAGGATGCAGGTTTGCTTGACCATCCATCCTATGAAGAGCTGCAGCAACAATTGACAGCGGCAGAAGAAAAAGCCTCTCAGTCTTTTGAGCGCATGCTACGGCTTCAGGCGGAGATGGAAAATATGCAGCGCCGAGTTGAGCGGGATATTTCTAATGCCCATAAATATGCGCTAGAGAAACTTGTCCTCGAGCTGTTGCCGATTGTGGATGGTTTAGAACGAGCTGTTACCGCTCATGTTGATGATGAGTCGGGATCGGGTACTTTATTGGATGGCGTGAATTTGACACTCAAAATGCTTTATGCGGCTTTTGAAAAATTTGGCATTCAACAAGTCAATCCGGAAGCGGAAGCGTTTAACCCAGAATTGCATCAAGCGGTGTCTACTCAGCCAGATACAACTGTTGCGCCAGGCACTGTTTTGTCTGTTTTACAAAAAGGTTACTTATTGAATAATAGACTAATTCGCCCTGCTTTAGTGGTGGTGGCTAAGAATTAGTCTTGAAAATTAAAAAACAACCCCTATATATATAACTAAGAATTAATTTTTGGAGGAATGTAATGGCTACTAGCACTATTATTGGTATCGACTTAGGTACAACAAACTCATGTGTTGCCGTGATGGAAGGCGACAAAGTCCGTGTTATTGAGAATGCGGAAGGGGACCGTACTACACCTTCTGTTGTGGCATATCTTGATAACGATGAAGTTATTGTTGGTCAACCTGCTAAACGACAAGCCGTGACGAATCCGGCAAATACCATTTATGCTGCAAAACGTCTTATCGGCCGCCGTTACGACGAAGAAGTCGTGAAGAAAGATAAGGAAATTGTACCTTACAAAATTATTCGTGCTGACAATGGCGATGCATGGGTTGAAGCTTTAGATGGCAGAAAAAAATTAGCCCCACCACAAATTTCTGCACAAGTCCTAATGAAAATGAAGAAAACAGCGGAAGATTATCTGGGTCACGCTGTGACTGAAGCTGTTATTACAGTTCCTGCCTATTTTAACGATTCCCAACGACAAGCCACCAAAGATGCGGGACGTATTGCAGGGCTCGAAGTCAAACGTATTATTAACGAACCGACAGCTGCAGCGCTTGCATTTGGTTTAGATAAAAAACCAGGCGATCGCAAAATTGCTGTTTACGATTTGGGTGGTGGTACATTTGATATCTCCATTATTGAAATTGCTGAAGTCGATGGCGAGCATCAATTTGAAGTGTTATCAACCAATGGTGATACCTTCCTAGGCGGTGAAGATTTTGACGTACGTTTAATTAATTATTTAATTGATGAATTCAAAAAATCTTCCGGCATTAATTTACGTAACGATCCATTGGCATTGCAACGCTTAAAAGAAGCGGCAGAAAAAGCTAAAATCGAACTTTCATCCACGCAGCAAACTGACGTGAATCTGCCTTACATCACAGCAGATGCAAGCGGCCCTAAACACTTAAATATCAAGATTACGCGCGCTAAACTAGAATCTTTAGTTGAAGATTTAGTGAAACGTACGATCGATCCTTGCAAAATGGCTATTAAAGACGCTGGCGTTAAAATTGAAGATATCGTCGATGTGATTTTGGTGGGCGGTCAATCGCGTATGCCGATGGTGCAAGAAACCGTTAAATCTATTTTTGGCAAAGAACCACGTCGTGACATCAATCCCGATGAAGCTGTTGCAATTGGTGCAGCTGTGCAGGGCGCAGTACTTTCCGGTGCAGTGAAAGACGTATTATTACTTGACGTGACGCCTCTTTCTTTAGGTATTGAAACACTCGGCGGTGTAATGACTAAGCTCATCGAAAAAAACACCACGATTCCAACCAAAGCAAATCAAGTATTTTCAACCGCTTCAGACAATCAAACAGCTGTTACAGTTCACGTATTGCAAGGTGAGCGTGAAATGGCATCCGCAAACAAATCATTAGGTCGTTTTGATTTAACCGATATTCCACCTGCGCCACGTGGTATGCCGCAGGTTGAAGTGAATTTTGATATTGATGCGAATGGTATTTTACATGTGTCTGCAAAAGATAAAGCAACCGGTAAAGCGCAATCGATCGTCATTAAAGCGTCAAGCGGTTTATCCGAAGACGAAATTAAAAACATGGTGAAAGATGCGGAAGCGAATGCAGCAGAAGATCGTAAATTCCATGAATTAGTGACTGTGCGAAATCAAGCAGACAACATGATTCATGCTGTTTCAAAATCGCTGAAAGAAGCTGGCGATAAAGTTTCTGCTGATGAACAAAAAGCAATAGAACATGCATTGGAAGCTTTGAAAGAAGCAGTCAAAGGTAATGATAAAGAATTGATAGAAGCCAAAACCAAAGACTTGACTGATGCATCTGCTAAGATGGCAGAAAAACTGTATGCAGCAGGCCAACAACCATCAGGTCAACCTGAAGAACCGCAAGCGCAACAAGAAAATAAAACCGAGAAAGGTGATACGGTTGTTGATGCTGAGTTTGAGGAAGTCAAGGACGAGAAAAAATAATCACGGATTAACTTGTGATGTATGGAACCAGAGGCACAGCTTGCTGTGCCTCTGTGTATTTATTTAAACTAGCATAAAATTATTTACGAAATGACAACAATGACAAAACGTGATTATTACGAAACTTTAGGTGTCTCGCGAGACGCAACTGACGATGAAATTAAAAAAGCATTTCGTCGATTGGCAATGAAGTTTCACCCCGATCGTAATCCGCATGACAAAGTCGCGGAAGAAAATTTCAAAGAAGCACGCGAAGCGTATGAAGTGCTTTCTGATAGCCGTAAACGTTCTGCTTTTGATCAATTCGGTCATGGCGCAGGCGACGCTGGTGGTTTTGGCGGAATGGGCGGCATGAATTTTAGTGATATCTTCGGCGATATTTTTGGCGATATCTTTAGCGGTGGCGGTCGAGCGGGTCCACAACGCGGTGCAGATTTACGCTATCAGCTTGATGTTACCTTAGAGCAAGCCGTGATAGGTACAACAGTCGAAGTCACGATTCCCACACAAGTGTTATGCGGTGAATGCAAGGGCAGCGGCGCGCGCAAAGGCGCATCGCCTGTTACGTGTAATGATTGCGGTGGCCATGGCCAGATCCGCATTCAACAAGGCTTTTTCTCAGTTCAACAAACCTGTCCTTCTTGTCGTGGCAATGGACAATTAATTATGGATCCTTGCCTTGAATGTCGTGGCAAAGGTCGTCGCAAACAAACCAAAACCTTATCCGTCAAAATACCACCAGGCGTTGATACGGGTGATAGAATTCGTTTAAGTGCTGAAGGCGAAGCGGGCGAAACTGGCGCTCCACCGGGCGATCTTTATGTGCAAATTAATGTGAAAGAACATCTGATCTTTGAACGCGATGGTACTAATTTGCATTGTGAAGTCCCTATTAGTTTTGTTACGGCAGCATTAGGCGGCGAACTCGATGTGCCAACACTGACCGGCCGGATCAAGTTAAAAATTCCGGTTGAAACCCAGTCCGGCAAAATATTCCGTCTCAAAGGAATGGGTGTGCCGCCAGTACGAGGCGGGAGCACGGGTGATTTATTATGTAAAGTCATGGTTGAAACACCTATTAATTTGACGCATAAGCAAAAAGAAATGTTGGATCAATTTGAAAAAACCATTTCGTCTGATAATAAACACAATCCAAGATCCAGTAGTTGGTTTAATAAAGTTAAAAAATTTTTTGAAGACATGAAGTTTTAGAGAGTATTAACTATGAAAAAAGTACCTATGACAGTTCTCGGTGCCGAAAGACTCCGCGAAGAATTACAACGCTTAAAAACAGTTGAACGTCCCCGAATTATTAATGCGATAGCAGAAGCGAGAGCGCATGGTGATTTAAAAGAAAACGCTGAATATCATGCGGCGCGCGAGCAGCAGAGTTTTGCGGAAGGACGTATTTCAGAAATTGAAGGTAAATTATCAACCGCACAAGTGATAGATGTCACACAAATTGAAAATACGGGAAAAGTCATTTTTGGCACGACTGTTGCGATGACTAACGTGAAAACGGCGAAAGAAGTTCGCTATAAAATTGTGGGCGATGATGAAGCTGATATCAATGCGAATAAAATTTCTATCAGTTCACCAATTGCTCGTGCCCTGATTGGGAAATATGAAGGTGATGTCATCGAAGTGCAAACACCTGATGGCGCGACTTCTTATGAAATTATCGAAGTAGCACACGTTTAATGCCTACGAGTAAAAGCAGCAAGCGTTGGTTGAGAGAACATTTTTCTGACCCTTACGTGAAGCAAGCGCAACAAGAAGGTTATAGATCGCGTGCAATTTATAAATTACTCGAGCTGCAAGAGCGCGATAAGTTATTTAAACCCGGCATGATTATTGTCGACTTAGGCGCAGCCCCTGGTGGTTGGTCGCAGTTGGTTACAAAGCTAGTTGGAAAAAAAGGACGCGTCATTGCCTTAGATATCTTGCCAATGGAGCCACTTCCTGGCGTTGAATTTATCGAAGGTGATTTTAGCGAAGAATCCGTAGTTGAAGAATTGCTTCAACGAATAGGTCCAACAAAGGCCGATTGGGTGATTTCTGATATGTCACCTAATATGAGTGGTGTGGATAGTGTTGATCAACCTCGTTCAGTTGAGTTGGCTGAATTAGCACTAGATTTAGCCGATCGGGTTTTGCATGAAAATGGCGGATTTATTGTAAAAATTTTTCAAGGCGAAGGGTTTGATTCATTTTTGTTAGCGGTACGGAAACAGTTTAAAAAAGTGATTATACGTAAACCAAAAGCTTCTCGAGATCGTTCGCGCGAAGTGTATTTATTAGCGAGAAATTAATTTTTTTGTAGAGACGAACCGGCATGTCATGAGCAGACTGTTCATGAACATACTGTCACCCCGCACTGGTTGCGGGGTCCGGGTTTTAAATAATAAAAAAAGACATTTATATTTTATATGATTTTTTTATGTTTTTAATTCCAGACCCCGCAACCAGTGCGGGGTGACAGCGTGATATTACGAGATGACAGTGTAATATAACGGGTGGGTTGACAGAACAGGCGACCACACCACGCAGGTTCGCCCTACAAAATTGCTGATGTAAACACGCAAATCAGTATGTTTTCCACAGAACTCATGCTTGTTAGAGTAGTTTCTATATTTTACTTCATGTATTATTGCCTTTAATGGGCAATGAGCAGTGGATTTAAAGGGGTCCGCACGGTGAATGATACGATCAAAACGATATTGTTATGGATGGTGGCTGGAATTATCTTAGTTTCGGTGTTCAATATTTTTGGACCGAGACGGGAGCCAGAGCAGCGAATCGCCTATTCTGCATTTGTTAATGAAGTCAAACAGGGCAATGTAAGTTCTGTGACGATTTCAGACCAGGATTTGACTGGAACTATGCAGAACAATAAGGTCTTTGCGACTTATTTGCCGATGGCTGAAGATAAGCAATTGCTAAAAGATCTGGTTGATAAAGGTGTGATTGTAAAAGGAAAACCACCAGAACAACCTGGTTTATTAGTTCATTTACTCAATTTATTACCTTGGATTGTCTTATTCGCTATTTGGATTTATGTGTTGCGCCAACAAGCGGGCGGCGGACGTGGCGGTGCGTTTTCATTTGGACGAAGCCGAGCGCGTTTGTTAAGTGAAGATCAAGTGAAAGTCACTTTTGCTGATGTTGCTGGTGTTGATGAAGCGAAAGAAGAAGTCAAAGAACTCGTCGAATTTTTACGTGATCCAGGTAAGTTTCAAAAACTGGGCGGCAAAATCCCACAAGGCGTTTTATTGGTCGGTCCTCCTGGTACAGGTAAAACATTATTAGCTAAAGCAGTTGCTGGTGAAGCGAAAGTGCCGTTTTTTACCATTTCAGGTTCTGATTTCGTGGAAATGTTTGTCGGCGTCGGTGCGTCTCGTGTGCGTGATATGTTTGAACAAGCTAAGAAGCAAGCGCCTTGTATTATCTTTATTGATGAAATCGATGCGGTTGGCCGTCATCGTGGTGCTGGATTAGGCGGCGGACATGATGAGCGTGAGCAAACATTGAATCAGCTTCTCGTCGAAATGGACGGTTTCCAAGGTAATGAAGGCGTGATTGTCATAGCAGCAACTAACCGTCCTGATGTATTAGATAATGCTTTATTGCGCCCAGGTCGTTTTGATCGTCAAGTTGTAGTGGGTCTGCCCGATGTGCGCGGCCGTGAACAAATTATCAAAGTCCATATGCGTAAAGTACCTTTAGGGGATGACGTAGTGCCTGCGGTTATTGCACGCGGCACACCTGGATTTTCAGGCGCGGATCTTGCCAATATTGTCAATGAAGCTGCATTATTTGCAGCGCGTGCAAACAAGCGTGTTGTGGGTATGTACGAATTTGAAAAAGCCAAAGACAAAGTCATTATGGGAACAGAGCGTCGATCCATGGTAATGAGTGAGTCAGAAAAGAAATTAACCGCTTATCACGAAGCGGGTCACGCTATTGTCGGCCTATTGGTGCCAGAGCATGATCCTGTTCATAAAGTCACGATTATTCCACGGGGTAGAGCATTAGGCGTCACCATGTTTTTACCGGAAGGCGATCGTTATAGTTATAGTAGAGAACATTTGGAAAGCAGAATTTCAAGTTTGTTTGGCGGACGGATTGCTGAAGCCGTCGTGTTTGGACCAAGCAAAGTGACGACCGGTGCTTCTAATGATATTCAAAAAGCAACCGAATTAGCGCGTAATATGGTAACCAAATGGGGCTTGTCCGAAAAATTAGGGCCTCTAACATTTGGTGAGGATGAAAAAGAAGTGTTCTTGGGACATTCTGTTGCGCGACATAAAGAAATTTCAGAATCAACCTCTGGCATTATCGATCAGGAAGTACATGAAATTATTGATCGAAACTACAAGCGTGCTGAAAAATTATTGAGAGAAAATCTCGAGCGATTACATTTGATGGCGCAAGCGCTTATGAAGTTTGAAACAATCGGCCAGGATCAAATTCAAGATGTGATGTCTGGCAGACCAGTCCGTGAACCGTCAGAGTGGCGCGATAACAATAATGGTACAAATAAACCGTTTAGTAATGAAACACCGCAAGCGCCAATTGTGGTGAAAGGTAACGACAGTGAAGGACTTCGCTCAGCACATGAAGAGTAACACTGTCTCAGTAAAGCCGCCGCAACAAAGAAAATTCTTCGGTACAGATGGTATACGCGGTCGGGTTGGCCATTGGCCAATCACGCCCGATTTCATTTTGAAACTTGGCTGGGCTGTGGGTAAAGTGCTTGCCCGTCAAGGATCTCCCGGCAAAGTTCTGATTGGTAAAGACACACGTATTTCAGGTTATATGTTTGAATCTGCTTTAGAGGCAGGGCTCTCGGCGGCGGGTGTTGATATTCATTTGCTAGGCCCAATGCCAACACCGGCGATTGCTTATTTAACGCGTACGTTGCGTGCTCAAGCAGGAATCGTCATTAGTGCTTCTCATAATCCTTATTATGATAACGGTATCAAGTTTTTTTCGGCGCAAGGAACAAAACTCCCAGATGAAATAGAGTTCGCGATTGAAGAGCAGCTTGAAAAAACTATGACAACAGTTGATTCCGCACAATTAGGAAAAGCAATTCGTATCGTAGATGCACCAGGTCGTTATATTGAATTTTGCAAAAGCACCGTCTCATCGGATATTTCTTTAAATGGCTTAAAAATTGTCGTCGATTGCGCAAACGGCGCAGCATACCATATTGCACCAAATGTTTTTCTTGAGTTAGGCGCAGAGGTTATTCAACTTGGTATTGATCCAAATGGTCTTAACATTAATTCTGACTGTGGCGCGACGCATACTGAAAATTTACGTAAAAGAGTCTTACTTGAAAAAGCCGATTTAGGCCTGGCTTTAGATGGTGACGGTGATCGTGTCATCATGGTTGATCATGAAGGGATGGTTGTGGATGGTGATGATTTGCTTTATATCATTGCAAAACACCGTCAAGAAGTAGGTTTATTGAAAGGCGGTGTGGTCGGCACTTTCATGTCGAATCTTGGCTTAGAGTTGGCGATTAGAGAGATGGGTGTTGAGTTTGTCCGTGTGCCCGTAGGCGATAGATATGTGATGACTGAACTCACCAAACAGAAATGGCAGTTAGGCGGAGAACCTTCAGGCCATGTTATTTGCTCAGATGCTATGACCACGGGTGATGGCATAGTGACGGCACTCCAAGTACTTTCAGCTATTTGTTACAAGAACCAATCATTAGCTAAATTAAAACAAGGATTACAGCGATATCCACAAGTCTTGGTTAACGTGAAAGTCACCCAAGATAGTGATCCCGTAGAAAACTCAATTATTCAAGCTGCGCTACAAGAAATTGAAAACACCTTAGGCCAATCAGGCAGGGTATTGTTGCGACGTTCTGGCACGGAACGGTTAGTGCGCGTCATGGTGGAAGGGAATAATCAAATACATGTAACGCAATTGGCAAATCAACTCGCTGCAGTTGTTGAATGTGAACTAACAAAATAAAATTTTTTTTAACAACCAACTCATTCGTTATTATTTCGCGTTCTTGTGTAGATGATTAGTCGAATTGTTATATCTCAAAACTACTACCAAGTTGACTGATCTCGTGCAATCTCATTAGTATCTATGCTGATTTACCGGATGCTAGTGCGCCTTCGCGG
>JBDTIZ010000049.1:0-23914 GCA_039936115.1 Gammaproteobacteria bacterium | reverse complement strand
ATCCCTCATGCTTAAATGAGTATAATCCGTCATGCGACAGTTCCTTTTTCTGTTAGTCATCGTTCCCAAGACAATGAATATACAGCAAATTAGAAAACTGTCGCACTCCTAGTTAAAATCCGCCAATTGAAGCTACCCAAATTTGTTATATAATGTCTATACGGAATGGGCTTTCAGATCGTTTAATATTAAGGGGGTTTTATGTCGATGAAACGTGCACGATTAAGCGCTGTAGCTCTAGGCGTGGCGCTAGGTTTTCTCTGCGGCGGCTGTATGTTAGTGACGGGTCTATTAGCCTATTATGGTGTTTATGGCATGGAATACATGACTAAATGGGCGGCAATGTATCCTGGTGTAGTTGTTACAGGCACAACTGTTCCCTTAGTGAGTGCTTTTATTGCGGGTGGGTGGGGATTCTTAAAAGGATTTTTCAGTGGGCTTGTTTTAGGCTGGATTTATAATCTTTGCCTATGCTGTTGCTCGAGATCTCATTGCGCATGCTGCAAAACAATGGGCGAATCCTGCGGGACTTGTCATGATGTTGAGAAAATCTAGCTAGCAAATGTTGGGGCGAACACACGAGTTCGCCCCAATATAGTTTTAACCTGCGCTTAAAGAGTTTGGTTTTATGTAAGTATCTTCGTAATGTTTTAATCTCTCACCTAATTCTTGTGTTTTACTAACGCTTTTGAAAAATGCATTGTGAACATTTGAACTGATTGTTTTAGAGTGTGAAACAAGATTCTCAAGAGAGCTTGTTTTAGCAAATGTCACTAATTTCGTTGACTCATCTGGACTTAATGCCTGCTGATCTCCTTCTACTTCATTCACGTCAGGAGCGTCCGCTGTAATTTCGTCCTCTGTTTGTATTCTCGTAAGATATAATTTTGCTAAAACTAATTTCGCACTTCTCTCGCTGGTTGCAGGTCTATCTGCATTCACAGCAATTTGCGCTTTAAGATCGGTGATTAAATTTATACGATCAGCCTCTTGTTGTTTTTCAGTATCAACAACAGGTTCGGGTGCAACAGGCGCTGCAGGTTGTCTTGTAAATAATTTTTTAAGACCAAATCCGATGAGTTGTAAAGGCAAGAATACAAGTGCTGCAATACTAACCGCAGCAATGGTAATTGCGGGAATAAACTTAAATGGATTAATAATTTGCCATGGATTACTAAGAATTTTGTTCCAAGCGTTAGTTAATGTTTCGATAGGATGGGCTAATAAATGCAAGGTTCGCTCATTTATTTTTTTTGTTTCCATCGCAGCACCGAGAATTGCGCTGGCTGCCAATCCATAGAATACTGGCATAGCTTCTGCGAATAAAGAAGCCGCTGTTTGCAGGCCATTGGTTACAGCATCCCAGGCTTCGTTTGCTAATCCATTGGCGATTTTATCAATGGCTTGACTCATTTCAATGCCAAGAAAAATGCTAATCACAAAGCCAAGTGTATAAGTAACAGCGCTAACAAGTTGCTTCACTCCTTCCCAGGGCAGCCCATTGTAAAAATTTCTAACGGAATTTATCACGCTACTTAACGCTTTAAGACCGAGTATGGTTGCGAGAATATAAGGCGCTGCATAGAATAATCCGCCGCCTATTGCGCCAAGTCCAACTACAGTTAGAATTGTCCAGCCCACTGCTGAGACAAAGCTGACAAATACGTTGCTGTATTGTTCAAAGTTTCTGTTTTCTGCACGATAAAATTGTTTGGCTGCTTTAAAAAAGCTATACCAAGGCGCTAAAAGAAATGCGGGTGAAATATAGTGCAATAGGAAAGCCCATTTAGCATAACCCACTGCGGAAAGCGGTGTTTGTTCTAACTCAGCAATACTTGGAATCCCTTCTAGCGCCTCGGCAATGACCAATGAGTTGCTAGCGACAAGCAGTTGTTCGCCACTAGAGGTATTATTTTCTTGTATTCTAGGGCGGTGTTTTTTTGTTTCTGCCTTCTGGAGTAATTCTAGTTCTTTGCGATTAAACATAGTGTTTTCCTCATTTCAATTAATCAAATGTCTAAATAGTTTAAAAGGTAAAGTAATATTACATTGCCAAATGTACCTTTACTTAATTAGTTTGTCAAATATTTTATAAACTAAAGCATATGGTTTGTTTTATACACAAAAACTGTCATTGATTACATTGGGTTAGTGCGGGTATAAGTACGTTACAACAAACAACCAGAGAGAAAAAGCATGCGACAAAATATAAATACTGATAAAGCACCGGCGGCAATAGGGAGTTATTCGCAAGCTATTAAAGTGGGTAACGCGGTTTATCTTGCAGGACAGATTCCATTGGATCCTAAAACGATGGCGTTGGTTGAGGGTGATATTACCCAGCAGGTAAGTCGGGTATTTGAGAATATGAAAGCGGTGGTAGAAGCGGCAAATGGGACATTAGATGATGTTGTTAAGCTTACTGTTTATTTGACTGATTTGGCGGATATTGTGACGGTTAATGAAGTGATTGCACATTATTTCAAGCAACCTTATCCCGCTAGAACATCGATTCAGGTTTCGGCATTGCCTAAAGGCGCGACTGTTGAGATTGAAGGGATTATGCAGAAGTAGCTCTCCCCAGCCTCTATACAGCTTTTGACGGGAGGAGAGGAGGGTATAAAAATATCACTGCATGCAGGATAAGCTATCAGAGGCGAACACGCATATCCGCCTCGATAGGATTAAATCAGATTATTTCTTAGAAACCGTAGCCGGAACAGCTATCGGCGGGACCGTAATGGTAGTTGAAATTTGGTTTACGCCCAACATATGCATCGTTTTCAGTATTTCTACTGCTTCATACAATTGGAAATCCTTTCGGGCTAAATCCCCACTTATCTTGTCGCCACCCAGTAACGGTCCATTTTCTGAGCCTTGATCACCTGCTAAATGACCTTTTAGTCCAAACTCTCTAATAGGCGTGAGCATTGGGTTATCCTCAGGATTGATGCCAGCGATTTTTAAATCTTCAACAACGATGTCAGGTATGATGCCTTTGTTTTGTATGATGCGACCCGATGGCGTGTGATAGAGCGCTGTTGTCAATTTGATGGCATGTGTATCGTCGAGTGGTAAAACAGTTTGCACCGACCCTTTGCCAAAACTGGTGATGCCAACAATCACAGCGCGACGATAATCTTGCAGTGCGCCAGCAACGATTTCTGAGGCGGATGCGGAGCCTTCATTGACTAAAATGACCATCGGTGCGCCATTTAAAATATCATTGGAGCTGGCTTTAGCACTGAATTGTGCGCTGGGTAAGCGACCTTCTGTATACACAATCAGGTTGTTAAATTGATTGTTGAGCTTTTTGCTATTAAGAAAAATATCCACGACTTGTACAGCCGTTTCTAGTAGACCCCCTGGATTATTGCGAAGATCTAGTACTAATCCTTGCAAATTACCGCCGGCATCTTTTTTCAATTTTTGGATAGCAGTCACTAATAATTCGGAGGTGGGTTCTTGAAATTCGCTAATTCGCACATATCCAAATCCATTAGATAACATGTAGCTCTTGACGCTTGAAATACGTATTTCATCTCGAACAAGTTTGAAATTAAGAGGTGTCTTGTTGCCTTTGCGTATCACAGCCAAGGTAACTGCCGTGCCTTTTTTGCCACGCATGTGATCAACTGCTTCATTTAATGTCATTTCATTGACGAGTTTGCCATCAATTGAAACAATATAGTCACCCGATTTGATACCGGCTTTACTAGCAGGGGTATCATCAATTGGGCTAATGACTTTAAGCACACCATACTCACCTGTGACTTCAATTCCCAAGCCACCAAATGCACCGCTAGTTGTCATTAATAAAGTTTTATAGGCATCTTTATCTAAATATTCAGAATGCGGGTCAAGTCCGCTCAACATGCCACGAATAGCATCTTCTAATAATTTTTTGTCACCGATGGGCTGAACGTAAAAATCTTTTATTTGTGCAATAGCATTCGTAAAGCGGGAAATATCCGTCTCTTGTAGTGCATCTGCTTTTTTATCTTTGCTGGCTGAGGCCGCGGGTGGGGAAAGAATATTACTATCTTCCTTAAAGGCGAAAGCATTAGAAACGACGAAAAAAGAGACGGCCAAGCCGAGCATCCCGGCGATTGCAAAGTGCATTTGACGTTTCATAGGCTTTTCCTTATTAGTGAAGGATGAATACCTTAATGTTAATTTAAGTATAACTTATTTTGTAGAAATCGGTGTTAGAAATTATCGACACCAAGTGGCAGGATCTACAGCAGTTCCATTTTGGCGCACTTCGAAGTAAAGACTTGAATTAGTATAACCTCCGGTGTTGCCAGTCGCTGCTATCACATCGCCTGTCATGACAGTTTGGCCAACCTTAACGAAAATAGCGCGATTTCTGGCATAGAGGCTCATATAGCTATGACCATGATTAATAATGATTAATAATCCAAAACCACGCAGCCAATCCGCAAAAATAACTTTGCCAGAATAAATGCTACGCACGGGCGTGCCGGGTGCCGCATTAATGACAACGCCTGATGAACGTTGATTGCCGACGTCAAGCAAACTACCAAAAGAGGTCATCATTTTGCCACTGACCGGCCAGGTTAGCTTGCCTTGCAAGATGTTAAAGGATTGTCCATTAATGGCAATTTCTTGCGCTTGTAGCTTAGTGATAGTTTCGTGCAATGTTTTTTGATTGGCTTTTAAAAGTTCAATTTGTTGTTCGGTACTTTTTGTTTGCGTGCCAAGTTCGGTCATCAAATGTTGTCTAAGTGTCAAAAACCGCTGTTGTTGATTTTGTTGGAGCTGTTTTTTTGCAACAAGTTTTTTTAAGGCGCGTTGATGTATTTTCGAAGTTTGGATTGTTTCAGCTAAGATACCGAGATTTTGTTTGATGTCGTCAATTAAACTTAATCGTGATTCATTAAGATAATGATAATAAGCCATATGCCGACTAACAGTATTTTGCTCTTGCTGATTCAGCATGATTTTCCATTGCTGCATTTTACCTAATTGATAAGCAGCTCGTGCTTGATGTGCCAGCGCTTGTTTTTGGAGACTTAATTTATCTTCTGTTTTTTCCTGAATTATTTTCAAATTAGTCAGTGTTTGTTCCTCTTCCATTAACGCCTGAGCCAAATCTAAAATTTGTGTGTTGAGTTTGCTGAGTGTGATTTCAGCTGTTTTTAATTGTTGTTGTAATCCTGTTTGTTGATGATAATTTTGCTGGACTGTTTTTTGTAAAGACTGAATTTGATGATTAACATGTGTAAGTTGTTTTTTTGTCGAAGAAATAGGTTCAGCAATTACCAGCCTGCTGGTAAATAGGATGAACAGTATCAGGATACATTTTAAAAATATTAGATTTCGCATAATTTAAAAATTGGCCGGCCTGTCATTTCATTCGGTTTAACAATCCCCATTAGATAAAGCATAGTGGGGGCAATATCCGATAATACACCATCTGTTTTAACAACGCGCGCATCGCGACCTAGGTAAATTAAAGGAACAAGCTCACACGTATGAGCAGTGTGCGGTTGTCCGGTATTAGAATCAAACATTTTTTCTGCATTGCCGTGATCTGCCGTTATTAATGCTTCGCCACCGACTTCTTTCAGCGCTGTAACAATTTTACCGATACAAATGTCTATGGTTTCGATAGCTTGTATTGCAGCAGGCAAATTGCCGGTATGACCGACCATGTCTGGATTGGCAAAATTACAAATGATCACGTCGTAATGGTTACTTTTAATGGCATCCACTAATTTTGCAGTCAGCTCAGGTGCGCTCATTTCAGGTTTTAAATCATAAGTGGAAACTTTGGGTGAGGGAATGAGAATACGATCTTCACCCGCATGCGCTTTTTCAATGCCGCCATTAAAAAAGAACGTTACGTGAGCATATTTTTCAGTTTCGGCGATCCGTAATTGCTGTAAGCCAAGTGCGCTTATATAGTCCCCCAGAATATTCGTTAGCCGTTCTGGCGCATAAGCGACAGGTAAATTGAACATCGAATCATATTCGGCGAGAGTGATAAAATTGACGTTGGGGTGAATAGCGCGTGGAAAATCATGAAAGTCGGTATCGATAAAAGCATGCGTAATTTCGCGAGCACGATCGGCTCTGAAGTTCATAAAGATAACAGTATCACCTTCTTGAATCGTAACAGGCGCTGTATTCTCTCGATGTATGGTCGTTGCTTTGACGAATTCATCTGTTTCGCCACGTAGATACGCAAGTTCTAATCCACTAATTGCATCGTGAGCATGATAATCCGCTTTACCTTGTGTTAATAGATCATAAGCCACTTGGACACGCTCCCAGCGTTTGTCACGATCCATCGCATAGTAGCGGCCAATTAAAGATACGATGTTTCCGCAATTTATTTTTCGACAGTGCTCGGTTAATTCACCTAGTGATGTTTTCGCACTTTGTGGCGGTGTGTCGCGCCCATCTAGAAATGCATGAATGTAAACGCGTGACGCTGCGTGATTTGCCGCAAGTTGTACCATTGCTTGAATATGTTTTTCATGACTGTGAACACCGCCGGGAGAAAGCAATCCAAGAATGTGAATCGCTTTGTTTGCTTGTACGGCTTGTTTGACTGCTTGTTCGAGCACGGGATTTTTAAAAAAATCTCCATTGAGAATATCAAGATCAATCCGCGTCAAATCTTGGTGCACAACGCGTCCCGCACCCATGTTTAAATGTCCCACTTCTGAATTTCCCATTTGTCCATCGGGTAATCCAACGCAGCTGCCAGATCCTGAGATCAATGTGTGCGGATAGTTCGCCCATAATTCATTCCAATGCGGTTTGTGTGCTTGAGCAATCGCATTTGCTTCTGTTTCTTCTCGATAACCCCAGCCATCAAGAATAATTAAAGCAAAAGGACGAGGTCGGTGTGACATGTTTTTGATTTCCGTAAAATTGGTTAGCGTATTATTGTGGAAAAATCGATTTAATTAAAGCGATACCGCTCACTAAAAATAAATCTCATTGGCATTAGGCGTGTGTACAGCTAGACTATGCCGAAGAGAAAGTGGGAATTCAACGGGTTTGAAGGCGATGGTGCAACGATATGAATAACAAGCGGCAAAAAAAAATAGCTTTAAATCTCGGAGCATTAATTGTTTTAGCCGGTTTAGCAAGTCATGTTTGTGCGGAGACGGGTACCGCGGCAATAACGGGGTCGATTGAGTCTGCTTCCGATTTGGGAATCGATTATGATGCGCCTCCCTTGACGCAAAAAGATCCGTACGAGCGATTTAATCGAGTCATGTTCCGCTTTAACGATGCGTTAGATGAATTTATCTTAAAACCCGTCGCAGGAATGTATAACACAATCTTGCCAAAGCCCATTACTAAAGGCATTGGTAATGTTTTTTTGAATATCGATACTATACCAACGGTTTTCAACGACGTGCTGCAAGGAAATGTTTATCAGGCAACCAGCGATGCTTGGCGTTTAGTGATTAACAGTACGGTTGGAATATTGGGATTTTTTGATGTGGCGGGACAAATTGGTCTTGAGCCAAACAAAGAAGATTTCGGTTTGACTTTAGCACAATGGGGCTATAAAAATTCCAATTATTTGGTCGTGCCATTTCTTGGCCCAAGCACGCCGCGTGATGCGCTTGGCTGGCCAGTCGATTATTATGCCTTTTCTATCTATCCTCGTATTCATCCTAAAATTCAACGCTATGAAATATATGCATTAGGTATTGTTTCGCGACGCGCGGATTTATTACGTTACCAAAACGTGATGGAACAATTGAGTGTCGATAAATATGTATTTTTACGCGATGCGTATATGCAACGCCGTGCTTACCTCATTCAGCGTAACAAAGAATTAGGTGATCCCTATTTAGAAAAAAATAAATCTTCTGAAGATAGTGCATAGCGTGTTGCAAGTTGCATTATACGAACCAGAAATTCCGCCCAATACTGGGAATATTATTCGACTCTGTGCTAATACGGGCGCAGAGTTGCACCTTATTCATCCCTTGGGATTTGCGCCTAACGATAAACAATTAAAACGGGCGGGATTGGATTATCACGAGTGGACTCGAGTTTATCATCATCAGGATTACGCGAAATTTTCCGAAATAGCCCAATCAAGACGTTTATTTGCTTGCACAACCAAAGGCGTTCGTTCGTATGCGGAAGTTGATTATTTGCCTGATGATATTTTATTATTCGGCCCTGAAACGCGTGGATTGCCACAAGTTATTCTAGATAGCCTTCCGTCTGACCATTTAATACGCATTCCGATGCTGCCGAATTCACGTAGCTTGAATCTTTCCAATGCAGTTGCTGTTATTCTGTATGAAGCGCTACGACAACTTGGCTTCAATATGTTATTATAAATAAATAAAAATAAATACAAAAGCGAGATCTTTATGCCAACATCTGAAATGAATGCTGCGAAAAATACTCTGCATGAAATCGCGACTCAAGCATACGGCTTAGCGATGGGTTTGCAAAATGCAGCCCCTTCAACCACGGGTAGTCCCCCGAAATCAGTCCAATATCTTCTTGAAACCTCATTACATATCAATAAAGTCAGTAAAATTATCGAAGAATTGGGTTTAATTGATTCCTCAAAAAGAAGATTATAAATATAATGGGGCCTATAGCCTTAATTTTAGAGTTGATTATAGATAATGCCGACTGATAATGAATTAGAGCAACACGAAAAATTAATTCAACTGATTCGTGAAGCGATTCAGCATGATGAAGACCTTAGACAAAAATATCAGGTAGGCGATAAGTTTCGTTTTGTCCGCGATCGTTTGAATGGTTTGTTGTCCGAAATGGAGACGCACTTAAAGTCTGCTAAATCCGAAAAACACCAAGTGAAAGCGGTGGGTCCTTCTAATAAAGTTCAAATTTATGTTTACCTTTATAATACTCAAGGCGCGATCTTACGCAGCTGGGCAGCGCTGTTAACGCCCAAAGTTTTTTATGAGCATAGTGTAAATCGACCTATCTATACGGATAGGCACGCTATTGAGACCTATATCCGATCGAAATCTAATAAACAGCAACATGCTTTTATAACGGTTTCTGTGAATCAAGAAGATATGCTGACTCGCCCCGATTCTACTAAACAAGACACGCTTGGCAATCCGCTCATCAGAGTGAAAGAAGGTTCTTTGCGTTTTGAAAATTTTATTGTTTTTACTCACAATGAGCATGATTACACGATGAGTCCTATGGGCGAGTTTGTGAAAAAAAGTTGAAAAATAACATCGAGTCCAGTCTACCCTCCTCTCCCCAACCCTCTCCTCCCGCGCTTTTGGCGGGAAGAGAGGGTTGGGGAGGGTATTAAAATATTTTAGCCCAGGATTAAGATCCTACAATGAGCACAATCAACGCTTGCGCGAAGAAGGCCCATGCGGTTTTTCAGCATGATGCGGCGTTTCTTTTTCACTTTTTTGTTGTGGCGCACCAGATGTTTTGCTCTGAGCAACAGGCGTTTTGTAAAGTTGCGACATGGTTTTCATGAGAGGCGCATCGCTGCCTAACCAGGCTTGGAATTTTCTAAAAGTAGGATTGTCGCGACTCTCCACATTGCTTTGTTTCTCAACAAGAGGCGCCCCACTAAGGTCAACAGTTGTATTGTTAAGCTCTTGTCTAATCACGTCTTCAACGTTTTTAGCATCGACAACCTGACGTTTTTCCTCAATAAAAGGCATCCCCGACGGACGGTCATCCCTTTTTTGTCCAATGACAGATTGACTGCTTAACGGCGGCTTTGTTTGATAGTTTAAAAAGCCTTGTTTTTTCGCATCAATAAATGTTTTGCGGTGATCTTTTTCTGCTTTTTCTGTTTGTTCAGTGCGTTCAAGTTTTTCGTATGAGGTTTTCTCGCGCTTTTTAACTTCATCTACTTGTTTTTCTTTAAATTCTTTAAATTCGAGTTTCTTTTGTTTTTCAATCTCAACTTTTTGTTTAGAGCCTATCCGGATGCCAGACGACGTTCCGCTGCGTTCATCTTCGGTCAGCAGTTCGTTTGATTTTTCCGTAATTCCGGCGCTACGACACGTGGAACAAATTGTTCCATACGTTGTTCCTTGCGCTCCACTGATGTGCAGAAAAGCCGATAACGGTTTTTCGATGCCGCAAGCAGTACAGATGCGTGTTAATGATTTGCGTTTAGCCATAATTTTGGGGGTGAAGCACTAATGGGACGTTAGATGTAGGATAATGTTAATAATATATTAGGCAGTATGTTAAAGAAAAATCAAATTTAGAGCAAACGACTTCGGCAAAATCAGCGTAAGAATTACACTATTATTGTTGTCAGCCAAAGTCCATAAGTAGGCAGTTTTTCGATACAATTCAAGAGGTAATGAATTTGTTGCTTGAGCACGGCATATTGGAGTATCCTCAACGCGTTGATTATTTATGTGATTTCTAATTAGAAAATGGAGAATAAAAATATGACAAAAGGGCCATCATTACAAGATCCTTTTTTGAATACGCTGCGGAAAGAAAAAGTGCCTGTATCAATTTATTTAGTCAATGGAATTAAATTGCAAGGACTGATCGAGTCTTTTGATCAATTCGTTGTGTTATTAAAAAATACAGTTAGCCAAATGGTTTATAAGCATGCGATTTCAACCGTAGTACCTGCACGTAATGTTTCATCGCCCATGGATTATAGCAACACAAGTGGCGGCAGTAGTGCTCCTGTCATCAGCAATGGTAACAATGGACAACATACCTCTGCTAAAGAATAAGAGGATTTAAAATTGATAGACCGCCCAGAAGGCGGTGAATGCGCCGTACTTGTTCATATTGATTTTCCTGCGGGTGGGATGCAAGAAGACTTAATCGAATTTAAGGAACTTGCCCGATCTGCAGGAGCAGAGCCCGTCGACATTATCACCGGAACACGCCAAACCCCTAGTCCCAAATATTTTGTCGGTGCAGGTAAAGCTGACGAAATACGTGCAAGTGTCAAATTGCACAATGCCGAATTGGTTATTTTTAATCATGAGCTTTCACCGGCCCAGGAGCGTAATCTTGAACGGCATTTCCAATGCCGGGTCATTGATCGCATTGGTTTGATTCTCGATATCTTTGCTCAACGCGCCCGCAGTTTTGAAGGCAAACTTCAAGTCGAACTGGCTCTTTTAAAACATATGTCAACACGATTAGTTCGTGGTTGGACTCACTTAGAAAGACAGCGCGGTGGTATTGGCTTGCGAGGTCCAGGTGAAACTCAGTTAGAGACTGATCGACGTTTACTTCGTGCTCGAATTCAATTTATTACGAAACGCTTAATCAGAGTCCGTAAACAACGTGAACAAAGTCGACGCGCACGTCAGCGTGCAGCAATATGCACGGCAGCTTTAGTGGGTTATACAAATGCGGGTAAGTCGACCTTGTTTAATCGCTTAACGGGCGCAGAAGTTTACGTAGCGAATCGTCTTTTCGCAACGCTGGATCCTACATTGCGCCGTATCGAATTAGCGGAGATTGGGCCTGTCATTTTAGCGGATACGGTGGGGTTTATTCGTCATTTACCGCATGATTTAGTCGATGCATTTCACGCAACCTTAGAGGAAGTCTGTGAAGCAGATTTATTGTTACATATCGTCGATGCAAGCGATCTTAACAAGCAAGCTAATATCGACCAAGTCCGCTCCGTTCTTGATGCAATAGGTGCAGGGGGAGTGCAGCAACTCTTGGTTTACAATAAGATTGATCTCTGTAAAGAACTGACGCCTGGCATCGATCGCGATGGTGAGGCCAATGTTCGACGTGTACGGGTATCCGCAGAAAATGGATCAGGCCTGATAGAGTTGCGTGAAGCAATTGCCGAAGCAATTGGTAAAGATATGATCCAGCGCATGTTGGTTTTATCTCCTAAAGAGGCAAAATTACGCGCAGAACTTTATCGTTTGGCCGCTGTGGTTTCTGAAGAAACAGATGAAGAGGGAAATAGTCATCTTATTGTTCGTATGCCCAAAAATGAATGGGGTAGGGTGATGAAGGTATCTGGTAGTCACAAGTTGGACTTATTGTAGTGGCTAGCCTGAAGCTATTGTATTTTAAAAAACTTTAATAATAGGTAGTACGTTTTTACCGTAATCTATCTTTTTGCTGTTATGCCAGTGTGCTTTTAGCAGGCATCTAGAACGGTTTTTCTTTGAGGTGATTTATTGGCATACGAGCTGGACTGGATGCCAGCTAAAAGCACGCTGGCATGACGAGTTAGGGCAAAAAGCGGCCTAATCCACTCTACATTAAAAAAGCAGGTATAAGTTGCTTATCACCCTATTGCCTACTAGAATTCTTCTTTAGTAGTGTTTTCAGTTTGAACGGAGTACAGCTTATGCCGTGGAATGAACCCGGTAACAATGACAAAAACCAAGATCCTTGGGGCGGTAAACGCGACCAAACGCCTCCTGATCTCGATAAAATGCTTAGCGAGTTCATCCGCAAGCTGCGAAGTCTCGTTACAGGTAAAAAAAGCACAGGTAATAACTGGCAGCCGTCTAACTCGAAAGAATTGGGTTATGGCCTGGGTTTAGTGATTGGGGTACTGCTGATCGCCTGGTTTTTATCAGGATTATTCATTGTAAACCCTGCCGAAGAAGCCGTTATCTTGCGTTTTGGAAAATTCTCTAACGTTGAACAACCCGGGTTACATTGGTATGCACGATTTATTGATCAGAAATATTTGCTCGATATTCGAAAGATTTATTCATTCTCGTTGCAAGGTGATTTTCTCACAAAATCATCTGATCAAAATGATACAGCGAGTCAATACATTCCGCTCGATAACGTTAAAAAAGTAATGGGTTCCTCGGATCAATCTAAAAATCTCGTTAACGTAGAATTAAATGTCCAGTATCGAATTAGTGATCCTAATGCGTATTTGTTTAATATAGTCAGCCCTGACGATACTATTCAGCAAGTGGCATCAGGAGTGCTTTCTGATGTGATTGGCACGATGAAGTTGGATGAAGTCTTAACAATAGGGCGTGAATCAGTGAGTTCTGGCGTGAAGGATCGGCTGACCAAAGTATTGGGAAGCTATCATTCCGGTCTTGACGTCATTGCTGTGACTTTAAGAAAAGTGCAAGCGCCTGATCAAGTGCGTGCGGCTTTCAGTGATGTGAATCGTGCTGATCAAGATCGAGCGACTTATATTCAGCAAGCGCAAGCCTATGCCAGCAAAGTTGTTCCACTCGCACAAGGTGTGGCGGCACGGACTCTGGCAGATGCTACGGCTTACCAACAACAAGTGGTATTAGCGTCACAAGCTAATGTGGCACGTTATCAAGCTGTGTTGAAAGCGTATATCGGTTCACCAGATGTTACGCGCGAAAGAATGTATTTGGATGCGATGCAAAATATTTTACAAAACACAACGAAAGTATTAGTGGATTTAAACTCCGGAAATAATTTGATGTACTTGCCGTTAGATAAATTAATTAATCAGGATTCAGCGTCGCTACCGAGTAGCATGCGAGCTACTTCCTATCAAAATAATAACACCGCACCCTCTACAGGCCAGGAGGTGAAAAATGACACCAACTAAAATTTCTGCGGCGATTATTGTAGTATTTCTATTTTTCATCGGCATCTTTAGCGCATTTACGGTCAGCGAAGGCGAGAGCGCACTGATTTTGCGATTAGGCAAAATTGTGAGTCAATCGGACAAGGAACCACGAGTCTTAGGCCCAGGGTTGCATTTTAAAATTCCGTTTATCGATACCGTACGTGTTTTTGATATGCGTTTACAAGAGCTGACGACTTCAACGTCTAAACCTTTAACCATCGTAACGAAAGAACAAACGTATCTCGTCGTAGAGTATTTTGCGAAATGGCGTATCAATAATTTAGCAAAATTTTACACCAGCACGGGCGGCAGCGTGAGTTGGGCTGAAACATTGCTGGAACAACGCTTAAATGATATCGTGCGCGCGGAATATGGCAGACGAACAAGTAGCCAAGCCATTTCTGATCGTACAAGTATGATGACATCGATTAGAGAGTTAGCGGATACCGTTGGTAAAGATCAAGGCATTAATGTCATCGATGTGCGTATTCAACAAATTACGCTACCCAAAGATGTTATTGATTCCGTCTTTAAGCGAATGGAAACCGAACGTAAACAATTTGCTGAAGCAAAACGTGCTGAGGGTGTTGAGAAATCCGAAGAAATCAAAGCGCTTGCAGACCAAAAAGTCACAGTGATAAAAGCGCAAGCTTTAATGCAAGGCGCCGCGGCACGTGCTAAAGGTGATTTTGATGCTGCCCAAATTTATTCGCAGGCCTATAGTTCTAATCCTGATTTTTATGCGTTCTATCGCAGTTTAGAAGCGTATCAAAATAGTTTTGCGCATAAGAGTGATGTTCTAGTATTAAAACCGGAAGGACAGTTCTTTAGCTACTTTCACGGCAAGCAAGGAAATACAGGTAAAAAATAATGCGAGTATTTTTCATGGCACTGGCTCTCATGTTCGTGATTGAGGGCTTTTTGCCTTTTTTAGTTCCGCGTGTATGGCGTCAATTAATGCAAACAGTCCTAACGCAGCAGGATAAAACATTGCGCGTGTTTGGATTGGTGAGCATGTTAATGGGGTTAGGGATTTTATATTTATTACATTAGAGAAATAAAAAGAGAGTGACATGGGAAAAAGCATAATTATTCTCGGCAGCCAATGGGGCGACGAGGGGAAAGGTAAAGTAGTTGATTTGTTAATGGATCAGGCGTCTGTCGTCGTGCGCTTTCAAGGCGGACATAATGCTGGACATACCTTGGTTATCAATGGCGAAAAAACAATATTGCGTTTGATTCCCTCCGGCATTTTACATCCCAATGTACAATGTTTAATTGGTAATGGTGTGGTGTTATCGCCAACTGCTTTGCTGCAAGAAATGGGTGAGCTGGAACGAAAAGGTATTCCAGTCACAAAGCAGCTTAGAATTAGTGATGCTTGTACATTGATTCTGCCTTATCACGTTGCACTCGATCAAGCGCGTGAAAAAGCAAAAGGCAAAGCAGCAATTGGTACAACCGGACGCGGTATTGGGCCGGCATATGAAGATAAAGTTGCGCGTCGCGCATTGCGCTTCGGTGATTTGTTTGATGAAAAACGATTTAGAGCAAAATTAGAAGAAGCGCTCGATTATCATAATTTTATTTTACAAAATTATCATCAGCACGATCCTATCGATTTCCATCAAGTCTGTGACGGTGCGCTGGCGTTAGTACCACAATTACGTCCGATGCGCGCTGATGTGTCTGCATTATTAGCGCATCATAGAGAGCAAGGTAATAATATTATTTTTGAAGGTGCACAAGGAACGTTGCTTGATGTGGATCATGGGACTTATCCATTTGTGACATCTTCAAATACCGTCGCAGGCGCTGCGAGTATAGGCAGTGGATTTGGTCCGCGTTATTTTGATTATATTTTAGGAATCATGAAAGCTTATACAACTCGCGTTGGCGCAGGCCCTTTTCCAACGGAGTTACATGATGAAATTGGTCAACAGTTGGCAAAACGTGGCAACGAATTTGGTTCGGTCACAGGACGCCCACGACGTTGCGGTTGGTTAGATATGGTTATTTTACGTCGATCAATGCAGCTAAATAGTTTTTCGGGCTTGTGCGTGACAAAATTAGACGTGTTGGATGGCTTAGACACGATTCGTATTTGCGTGAAATATCGATTGCACGGCAAAGAAATTACCGAAATGCCAACGGATGCAGATGAGTTACTCGCTTGCGAACCCATCTATGAAACTTTTCCGGGTTGGAGTGAAACAACTTTCGGCGTGAAAAAGTTCGCAGACCTTCCGCAGAATGCGAAAAATTATTTACTCCGTGTAGAAGAACTAGCAGGTGTCCCAATTGACATTATTTCCACGGGCCCTGATCGCAATGAAACGATTGTGCTGAGACATCCGCTGGCAAATTCAATAAATAATTGTGAGATGCATACCGCTATTTGATTCGTGTGGGAAACCACAACACGATGCACTTGTGTGGTGTCACTCCGCACTTGTTGCGGGGTGACACCTGTTCGCCATCGTCTCACACTTGTCCGGCGTTGTTGCAGATTTTTTTGCTTTTGTAGGGGCGAACCTGTGTGTTCGCCCAGCGGCCTAAATATGCAATATTATTTCTTCGATAGAGAGGGCGAACACACAGGTTCGCCCCTATAAAAGCAAGAAAGTCTACAACAGCGCCAGCTTGTCCGCGGAATCCAATTAACTTCGCATCTGTTTTGATTTGTAGAAAGGAAAATAGGTGTCGATCTTCAGGCCGTGGTGCGAGCAAAGATTTTAATATGCCGAGAAGAGGACTCGAACCTCCACAGGGTTTCCCCCACAAGCACCTGAAGCTTGCGTGTCTACCAGTTTCACCATCTCGGCAATGAAGAGAGGCACTTTACTGAGTCAGGTTTTTCTTGTCAATCAGTTCCATAAAAACATTCACGGTAAAATTAAAAACTCGTATCGCACAAAAGAAAACTTAATTTTATTATTCTGTGCAGAGATGTGTCATTATTTCTTGTTTCTCTTAAGATTTTCTTAAGCTTTACTCAGGTACACTTTTGTCTCTTTGCTGCGTTTGTCATGACTGAAATAAGGAGTGTTTCATGTTAGCTTCTCTTGCAAGAATGATTTGGGGTGCGACTGCAGAAAAATCAGCAGAAACTCAAACAACTACAGTTAAAGAAGATCAATCACCCTCTCAACCTGTGCAATCCAGTTCCGCAACATCCGAATATAAATCTGTAGCAGCTGTTGTTAAGCCAGCTCCCTTTATTGAAATATCCGAATTAGAACAATATCAAGTTAAATTACAAACGCTATGCCGCTCTTTTGAAGAAGAGGCCAGCAAAAGACGAGAAGCTTCCCTAACCGTAACCTCAGTTGATGAATTAAAACAAACAGGCGAAGAAAAAGTCGATAGTAGCGACCTTGGAAAAAGTAGTGTGTGGGTTACGTTAACTAGAGATTTTAATGCGAATCTTGAAGCAGATTATCACGCTCTGCTAGATCACTTGTTAGGCGAGTATGAAAAACTTGTTGAGCTTAAAGGAAAGTTCAATACAGATCAGGATTATATTCAGTTATGCGAACGATCCGCCAACGTATGTATAAAACTAAAAGAATTTGTTAACAAAATTAAAACTAAAATTGAAAATGAACAAAATAAAGAAGAAGTTGTTCATCAGGATCTCGAGCTTGCTTCATTTAAATTGCTTGAAATGATTATTCAAGCAAGTATGCAGCCGCGTCTTGCTGTGGTTGCAAGATTCCTTTTTGCGTTAATGCCCAACCAAGTGAGTGTTGCGCAATCTACAGAAAAAAATTTAGAAATACAGGTTGAGCCTACGCTTGATAAAATAAATACGTTTATGCGTAAAATGATTGAGACACTTGAAATTTTTAATGGACTTATGAAATCTGCCAATGTCGTTAAAGAAGCAAGCATCCAATCCCATGTATCAAATACAGCTAAGCGAGTACCCTCTTTGTGTGATTTAACTATCACAGTGCCAAAAGTTAAAATCCAGCCTCGAAGAAAAATTAAAAAAGAAACCAAATACACAAGACTTAGCCAAAAAAGTTTGTTCCACCCACCAGTCCACTCTAACCCCTCAACTCCCGCAGCTGCAATGGCTGTACACAACACAGCCGGTGATGATTCTCCTGTCTTTCCACCCGGAATGTTTGGTCCTAGTTAATAACGTTAAATCTCCCTGCCAAACAGGATAGAGCTAGTCTCTATCCTGCCTCTAATGTTTGTCGAATGCTTGATTATGTTTAGAATGACCCATATGCGATTCTAAACAGACACCTAAAATTTGTGTTTCTTCGCAGGCGAGGCCTCATCGTCTTCCTTAACCTCAATTTCATTCCATGGCATAAGCTCTGTTTTATCGCCGAGTTTATAGTAGGGTGTCCAAAAGCTTAAATTAGTGTATTCTTTTTTCGCGCGACGATGCTCGCCCCATCTTGAGGTATGCCCTACTCCCATATAACTACTAATCTCAAAGGTAAAATATTTTTGGTAGCGCAAGAGATAGTTAAAACAATCCGATTTCGAATTTTTGCCAATGTGGTCTGCAAGATGCAATACTTCGCCCATCCAAAGATCTAAAATAATGGCATCTTTATTCCAGGTAGACATGTCCTTCAATGTGCTTTGTTTGTCTCTATTGATAACGACAAACCCGTGATCACCTTTGCCTTTAGGTAGATATACAATTTTCTATAGAAATTTTTTCTCGTACCGGTGGGAGTGATAGCTCGGGGATTCCTTCCAGATATTCTGTCAAAAGAATAAAACCTAAGCATGCATTTTCTTTACAATTTCCGATGCCAAATTTCACTGCATTTTTTGCGACGGATTCTATTATTTGATGAGGCGTGAATCGAGTGCCATCTTTGTGATGTGTTTTTTGATCGCGTTGAGGTAAATTTTCAAGATGGTCATGCCAATCTTTGAGTGTAGGATAAAAACCATTAAAACCAGAAAAAGACTCTTGCACTCTTCGGTAGCGATAAGAGCTATCCACCTTATCTTCGCTCAAATCTGGGCGCCAATTCATTACTTTTTGACGATCGCCATTTGAATCATTTCGAGCTCGCATTGCGGTTAACCAAAATGCTCGCGGGAATGTTTGATTCTGAGTGTCAGGACGATTTGAGCTATAGGGAACTAGTGTTTGTCCTTGATATAATACATATTTTGCTATTTCTAATAATTCCGTTATCTTCATGCAGGCAAGCCTCGTTTTTGATGTATCCCTATTTTAAATAAAAAAGATTAAAGAAGCCTTAATAGAGGGAAAAAAATGAGTCAATCAGGGTAAAAAAGCCAATACAATACTGTATTAACCCTACGTTTTTATTTTAGATTTTCTATACTATACTCATACCCTTTCAACAGTCAGTTACACACTTAGGATAAACATTGAAAAAAGAAACAAATGTGGTTGATTTAAGTGTTTTGCCTTGCCAGCACTTAGATGGCGTAGGTAAACGAATTGCTGAACGTCTGGCGCACATCGGTATTCATCACGTTCAGGATTTGTTATTTCATCTGCCTATGCGTTATCAAGATAGAACTCGCGTACATCCGATCCGCACATTACTTCCTGCGGAGCATGTTGTCGTTGAAGGGGAAGTTGAAACGGTAGCGAGTCCCAAGATTGGACGTACAAGACTTTTTATTGGGGTCAAAGATACTACCGGTCGTTTGCATTTGCGGTTTTTTTATATCAATGCTATGCAGCGTCATACGTTACAACCGGGGGTGCGAGTACGTTGTTATGGCGAAGTGCGTTTGGGCACACATGGATTGGAAATGATTCATCCGGAATATCGTATTATGACGCCTGATGTCACACTACCGATTGAAAAAAACCTGACACCGATTTATCCAGCGACGGAAGGTGTAAGTCAGTTAATGCTGCGTAAGTTAACCCATCAAGCATTGCAATTACTTGAAAGTGGCGGATCGCTTCACGAAATATTACCGCTGGATATTTTACACAAGCTGACTTTTCCATCACTAAAAGACGCATTGCAATTTGTGCATCGTCCGCCGACCGATGCACCCATAGAGATGCTGGTTGAAGGACAGCATGTCTCACAAAAGCGTTTAGTGTTTGAAGAATTGTTGGCGCATCGTTTAAGTTTGTTGCATTTGAAAAAATCATTTCAAGTACAACATGCGATACCTTTAAAGAACACGGGTAAATTTGCAAAAAAATTACTGGCTTCATTGCCGTTTAAGTTAACTGCAGCACAAAAAAAAGTGACAGAAGAAATTGCTACAGATCTTTCGGCGCCTCATCCCATGTTGCGTTTGGTGCAAGGTGATGTGGGCTCGGGCAAAACTGTTGTTGCAGCACTTGCCATTTTGCAAGCCGTTGAAAACGGATATCAAACAGCAGTGCTTGCCCCAACTGAATTGTTGGCAGAACAACATTTTCGTACGTTTCAATCTTGGTTGAATCCACTGAAAGTTAAAGTTGTTATGTTATCAGGGCAAATGAAAACAGCACCCAGACGCGAAACATTAGCCGCGATTGCGCAACATGAAGCACAGGTGGTGATCGGCACGCATGCTATTTTTCAAAAAGAAGTGCAATTTTCCAAATTGGCTTTGGTGATTGTGGATGAGCAGCATCGCTTTGGCGTGCAGCAACGTGCTTTGTTGCGTGAAAAAGGCATGTATGAAAATAATTGTCCGCATCAATTAATCATGACTGCAACACCTATTCCGCGGACGTTAGCAATGAGTGTGTATGCTGATCTTGATTATTCAGTCATCGATGAATTACCCCCAGGCAGAATTCCGGTGACGACTAGTGTTGTTTCAAATTCACGCCGTGATGAAATTCTAGAACGCATTCGTGATGCCTGTGCGTCTGGCCGACAGGCTTATTGGGTGTGCACATTAATTGAAGAATCCGAGGTGTTGCAATGTAAAGCAGCTGAGAATACAGCGGAGGAGTTGCGCGTTGCACTACCTGAATTAAAAATTGGTTTGTTACACGGCAGAATGAAATCGCATGATAAAGAGCAAGCAATGAATTCATTCAAATCCGGCGAATTTAATTTATTGGTTGCAACAACGGTGATTGAAGTAGGTGTTGATGTGCCCAACGCAAGCTTAATGGTGATTGAAAATTCTGAACGTTTAGGGCTTGCGCAATTACATCAGCTGCGCGGTCGAATCGGGCGTGGGGCTGTTGCGAGTCACTGTTTGTTACTGTACCAATTACCGCTATCTCATTTAGCAAAAGCACGCTTAGCCGTTATGCGTGAAACAAGCGACGGATTTAAAATCGCACAACGCGATTTAGAATTACGCGGTCCGGGAGAAGTGCTGGGTACTCGACAGACGGGGGATGTGTCATTGCGAATTGCTGACTTGCTGCGTGATGGTGATTTGTTGCCAGCAGTTTCACAAGCAGCCAATGTGTTGCAGAAAGAATATCCAGAATTAATCGATCCACTCATTATGCGATGGCTTGGCAACCGTGAACGATTTGGCCATGTCTAATCAACTCACTTTACTCCTAACTTTTATTGAGGTAAGTTGCAAATCCAATCACTTAGGTGATGTGTATTTTCAACAACAGTGAGGATGTTATGAAATTTTTTAAAAAGATTAAAACGGAAATGGAAGAAAAACGCAGTGATACTAAAAATCTTGCGGGTTTTAAAAGTGATAAGACAACAAAGAAAAGCGCTGGCAATTACGTGTGGGGCTCAAGAGTGGGCTCGAATCGAGCGCTAATTGCTGATAGTTTAGAATCACATCCGATATTGGATCAGCAGCATAGTAATGCTGTGCAAAGGTATGTGCCTTCTTTTCGAAATAGAAAATAATTTTTTTATGGGAACGCGTGAGACATGCGTTCCCATTTGTTATGCATAGTACACGCCACCTAGAATACTGGCTTGTTTAGCGCCAGTGACTGTCGTAATATTTCCAGGTTTTCCGGCAAGCGTTTGTTTGGCTAGCCAAGCAAAAGCTACGGCTTCAACACAATCAGGGTTGATTCCAAATTGTTGTGTAGATTCGATAGAATATTTTTTGCCAATTTCGCGCAATCGTTTTAATAAAAATAAATTATGTATGCCGCCGCCACAGATTAAAATTTTGCCTGAATCAAAATGCGATTGGATCGAATCAATAATGCTTTGAGCCGTGAGTTCAACTAGAGTGGCTTGCACATCAATGGGTTTTATTGACGCCAAAGAAAATTTTGCTAACCAAGATAAATTAAAATATTCACGCCCCGTGCTTTTGGGCGCAGGTAATTTAAAAAAATCATCATCAAGTAAATGACGCAAGAGATCAGCATGGACAACGCCTTTGCTTCCCCATGCGCCATCATCATCGCGTGGTTGATTCAAATGCTTTTCGGCCCAAGCATCAAGTAGGGTGTTGCCTGGCCCCGTGTCAAAACCAAAAACGAGTGTAGTTTTATCTGCGGGTAATAAAGTAATGTTTGCGATACCGCCGATATTTAGTACGACGCGGTTTTCATGTGCATCTGAAAAATTAGACTGATGAAACCCAGGCACTAATGGTGCGCCTTGCCCGCCATAAGCAACATCACGGCGCCTAAAGTCTGCAACCGTCGTAATCCCTGTTTCAGCCGCAATTGTATTAGGGTCTCCAATTTGCAGCGTAAAACCACGTGCTGGATGATGCCGGATGGTTTGTCCGTGACTGCCGATTGCGCGAATGGCAGCAGGATTCACTTTGGTTTGTGCGAGTAACAGATTGGCGGCAGTGGCAAACTGATAGCCTAACATGACGTCTAGCTCACCTAAGCGATTAACTTCATCAAAACTAGGTTGGCAGAGATCTAAAATTCGTTGACGAAAATCCGCTGTGTATTGTGTGTAAGAATGCCCTATGAATTTAGGCCGATCGTCGGTGAAGTCCACAAGTGCTGCATCAATTCCATCTACGCTTGTTCCAGACATTAGCCCAATAAAAAGGTCGCGCATATTAAAGTACTTTCCTGTTGATAATATTGTGCCATAATTTCATCTTTTGTTCGGGGAGTAAAGCAACATGGGGTCGGTTGAACAATCATTAGAAATTATCCGCCGTGGCACGGAAGAAATTTTATTAGAAGTTGATTTGGTTGAACGTTTAAAATCAGGCAAGCCTTTGCGAGTCAAAGCAGGTTTTGATCCTACCGCGCCAGATTTACATTTGGGTCATACGCTTTTGTTAAACAAAATGCGTCAATTCCAAGACTTAGGTCATGAGGTTTTATTTTTAATCGGCGATTTTACCGGCATGATTGGCGATCCGTCCGGCAAGAATGAAACGCGCCCACCTTTGACGCGAGAGCAAGTTGATCAGAATGCGCTGACTTATACTAAGCAAGTCTTTAAAGTGCTTGATCGAGATAAAACCAAAATTATGTTTAACTCCGAATGGATGGATAAGCTGTCTTCAGTCGATTTAATCAAGCTAGCCGCAACACATACCGTGGCACGTATGTTAGAACGCGATGATTTCCATAAACGTTATACAGGCGGGCACGCTATTGCTATCCATGAGTTTTTGTATCCTTTATTGCAAGGCTATGATTCTGTGGCTATGAAAGCTGATATCGAATTGGGCGGCACGGATCAGAAATTTAATCTGTTGATGGGGCGCGAATTACAGAAGCATTTCGGACAAAAACCACAAACCGTTATTACTCTGCCATTGTTACCGGGCCTTGATGGCATCAAAAAGATGTCAAAGTCACTAGGTAATTATATTGGGATTGATGATGCGCCCAATGATATTTTCGGCAAAGTGATGTCGTTGTCAGATGAAACGATGTGGATTTATTTTGAATTAGTGAGTTTTCGGTCATTGACGGAGATTAAAAGTTTCCGCGAAGAGGTGAGCAACGGCTTGAATCCGCGCGATGTCAAATTCAAATTAGCAGAAGAGCTCGTTGCGCGATTTCATAATTCAGAAGAAGCAAAGCGTGCCCATGAAAATTTTGTTGCGCAATTTCAGCAAGGTGGCGTGCCAGACGATCTACGCGAAATTACATTATCGGCAAGTCCGGAAGGATTACTCATAGCCAATGTGATCAAGCTGGCGGGTTTAACCGAGAGCACGTCTGAGGCATTGCGCAACTTGCAACAAGGCGCGGTGCGAATTGATGGCGAGCGTATAAATGACCGCAATTTGGCGCTGACACCAGGCCAGACGGTCGTTCTACAAGTAGGGAAAAGACGGTTCGCTAAAGTGAGCTTGATTAGTATTTAACCGCTTCAATAATATTTAAAATTAATTTAAAAATGTAGTTGACAGAAAAGTTAGAGGATGTAGAATGCGCCTCTCTGATGCACATTGAGTTGCACAGAAGGCGGGCTGAGACGGACGCCAAGTTCTTTAAAAAGATAACCA
>JBDTIZ010000048.1:0-18112 GCA_039936115.1 Gammaproteobacteria bacterium | reverse complement strand
GAAAAATATAGGTTTTAGGATTATTACAATGAATAGTAACTCATTTTACTATGTGATTTTGTTTGTGTTGATTTAATCATTTCTGAAATCATTAGACATCAATTTATTTAAAAAAAATATTTTACAGCTGTAGCTGTATATCGACTACTAAAGAGATAGCAATATCTAATCGAAAGCATAACAATGCAGGCAAATTTAATCGGCAATAAGCATTGATAACTAGTTATAAATGAATTAAGACATAATATTTTTAATGATATCCAATATCTGCACGAACCTTGCCACGGAATACCCAGTAAGACCAAGCACTATACATGAGAATAACTGGCAGAAGGAACATTGTACCAACAATCAGAAAAGCCTGTGTATCAGGAGAGGATGCGGCTTGCCACAATGTAAAATGATGCGGAACAATCATAGGAAAAAGACTTATTGCAATTCCTAGATAAGACATAAGAAACAATCCGATTGCACCAATAAAAGGAGCAATTTCAGAACGATTATTTAACGACCGCCATTCGAATGCTGCAATCGCTAGTGTAATGATAGGTACAGGTGAAAGATAAGCTATATTCGGCCAGGAAAACCAGCGTTGACTGATATCAGCATCCATATACGGCGTCCATAGTGAGGCTATGCCAATTGCAATAAGGACAGCGATAAAACACCAACGACCTTGACGACGAGACGTTATTTGTAATTCGCCTTCTGTCTTCAAAATCAACCAGCCTGCACCAAGCAATCCATATCCGAAGATAAGTGCAAAACCTGTAAATATAGAGAATGGTGTAAAACAATCGAAAGAGCTGCCAATGAAAGCACGCCCTTCTACCGTAAATCCTTGGATGAAGGCACCCAGAACGATTCCTTGTGCAAAAGTTGCAATAAGTGATCCGATACTAAAAGCATGATCCCAGAAAGTCACATGAGCTGCATCTCTGAAATGAAATTCGAAAGCAACTCCACGAAAGACTAATGCCAGCAACATGACAAGAATGGGAAAATAAATTGCTGGGATTATGATTGCAAAGGCAAGTGGAAAAGCTGCAAGCAGACCGACACTTCCTAACACCAGCCAGGTCTCATTTCCATCCCAAACAGGAGAGATGGAATTCATTATTAAATTGCGAGCTGCTCGATCTGGAGCAAATGCGTAAAGTATACCCACACCTAAATCAAAACCATCAAGTAGCACATAGAAAAAAACAGCTGCACCAAGGATAAGTGTCCATAAGGGAACAAAATCAATTATCATTTTGAGTATACTCCGGTGGTGTAACAACAGGCCCACTTGGCTGCCCACCTTCAATAGGCTCTTTTTTAACTGCCTGAGAAGGACCATTGCGAACAATTCGTGCCATTAAAATAATGCCAAAAGGAAAAATAATAAGATAGACAAGCATATAACCTGCAAGCGATAACAGCACATCTTTACCCGTCAGGGAGGGGCTGACGGAATGTGCTGTTCTCAATAAACCATACACAGTCCAAGGCTGACGACCTACTTCAGTTGTTACCCAACCAGCAAGCACTGTCAGAAAACCGATAGGTGCTGCATATTGGCATAAACGCAAAAACCATTTTGTATCAAACAGGCAATGACGAAAACGTAACCATAAGCTCACTATGATTATTCCAAACATGACGACGCCAAGACCCACCATGATACGAAAAGCAAAAAAGGGAATAGCAACGGGGGCACGTTGATCAGCGGACCATTGCTTTAACCCTGGAACTTCGCCATTGATATCATGTGCAAGAATAAGGCTGCCTAACAAAGGTATTTCTATGATGGCATGATTAACTTCATTTTTCTCATCTGGGATAGCGAAGAGTATTAACGACGCTCGTTTTTCTGGAGTCCAATGCGCTTCAATTGCAGCCAGTTTTGCAGGTTGGTATTTTAAAGTATTGAGTCCATGCAAATCACCAAGAACAATCTGCAGGGGTATAAGCAAGGTTAGCAGCCAAAGCGTCATGGAAAACATGACGCGGCTTTCTTCAGCAAACATCTTTCGTCGAATAAAATAGGCTGCTACTGCAATAACAACGAAACCGGTAGTTATATAAAATCCAACAACATTATGTCCAAAACGATAAGGGAATGAGGGATTAAATATGATGGCCAACCAATCGGTTGGGAAAAATCGACCGTCGAGAATTTTAAAACCCCTAGGTGTTTGCATCCAGCTATTAGCAGATAAAATCCAGAACGTGGAGATGAGTGTACCCAAAGCCACCATCAATGCAGCCACAAAATGCGCCCACCGCGGAACTAGGTGACGGCCAAACAAGAGTACGCCAAGGAATGAAGCTTCAAGAAAAAATGCTGTTAAACCTTCGTATGCGAAGAGGGGCGAAAGGACATTTGCAGTTGCATCTGCATAACGACTCCAATTTGTGCCGAATTGAAATGGCATCACAATACCCGATACAACGCCCATACCAAAAGAAATCGCAAAAATTTTTGTCCAGAAGACTGAGATGCGAAAATATATTTCTCGTCCGGTAAAAAAATGAATGCCTTCAAGCACAGCAATAAAAGAGGCAAGTCCAACAGTGAATGCGGGCAGCAGAATATGAAGAGCAATAACCCATGCAAACTGTAAGCGCGATAAAATAAGTGGATCAAGTTGCTCAAGATGCATAATCTTTTTTCCTGTGTATTTTTAACTTAGTCATTTTAAATGGGTTATCATTTATAATAACCTAACTCAGTGTGCGCCATTTTTAAAGCATTAGCCTCATACTAAAATCAATAAGAACTACAAATTTGGCTATTTCAAATATTCCATATACTTTGTGAACTTGTGAATTCTGAGGTTTTCCTCCTGCTAAAATAACATTGACCCGTTGGTCTAAAATAGGAAACAACCACGTTGACTGAAGAATAAAAATGATTGTTAGCATTCCTACAATTAGCCAATTAATTAAAGTCAGTTTTATAAAGATGCCAATGAGTATAATCACCATCAACAAAATACATTGTACTTTTTGGAAAAATTTAAAAACTGTGCGCCCAACATCTAAGCCAACTGCTCTAGTAAGGCTGGGCGCACGAAATTTTACCCAGCTTTCTAAAAATGAAATGCCCAATATCATCCCCACCCATAAAAGAGCAGTTATTACGATTAGTCGTGAGAGCATGATTCACTTTCACAATTAATTTCGATTTTATCCGTTTTAATTTGCATATGATTCACAATTAATTCTAAATCTGTCATGGCGGTGATTGCGTGGAGTGTGCCAGGGCGTAGATCGAGCACATCCCCTTTTTTTATGATGTTTGGTTGACTGTTAATATAAAAAATCCCTCTCCCATTCAATACTACTACCACCACATCAGCATCGGTGGAATGCTCTGGAATCGCTTCGTTTCTTGCTAAATTTAATCTAACTACTTTTAACCCATTACGATTGATCACTAACTTCTTAGATTTTGTAATTTTTTCTGTGTTCATAGGTACCACCTTATGTGATGCTGCAAATGAGTTTGTGAGTGTATTAAAAGTGTCATTTTTGCTGGTTTTTCAAGCTGTATTGATTAAAATCCAGCATTTATTTTCACCAGGTTATAACATGTATTTGAAATACATGTTAAGATTGGCGAATCTTATTGTCAAGCGATATACATAAAGAGATATTAAAAATGCAATTAACCTTTTATTCAGATTATTCTTTACGCGTTTTGCTTTATTTAAGCCAAATGCCAAAAGATGCGGCTACCATTACAGAAATTGCTGATTTTTATAAAATTTCCAAAAATCATCTTGTAAAAGTTGTGCATCGTCTTGCCCAGCTTGGATTCATTATTAGTACCAGAGGAAAAGGCGGCGGAATTAGACTAGCCAGAAATTCCGATGAAATTACAATTGGAGAAGTTGTTCGTAAAACAGAACCTCATTTTAATTTAGTTGAATGCTTTGATGAGAAAACAAATCGTTGTGTTATTACCAATGCTTGTCGTTTAAAAGGGATATTGCATCAAGGTATGGAAGCATTTTTTAAAGTCTTGGATCAATATACGTTAGCAGAAGGTAGCAAAACTGTTTTGATAAAACAGATCACTAATCATCTTGATTTGAACAGTAAGAGAAATTCATGACTCAGCTCACTAAAGAACATATAAAAAAATTAGTTATTCACTTTTATCAAAAAGTACGAAATGACGAAATGTTAGGTCCTATTTTTAACGACGTTGCAAAAGTAGACTGGGATCATCATATACCTTTGATTTGTCAGTTTTGGAATAGCATTATGTTAAAAACAAATGAATATCATAGTAATGCTTATCGAAAACATGTGATGCTTGGAGAAAAAACAAATCTAACAGAAGCACATTTCACTCGTTGGCTGACGCTTTTTCAAGAAGAAGCATTTAAACATTTACCTGTTGCGGAAGCTCAATTGATAACAGATAAAGCTACAATGATTGCAAGCTCATTAAAAATAGGTGCCATTTCAAAATGCACGCATGCTAAAGATCTATTTTAAAGTTTATTATTTTTTTATTATTTTTGGATAATAAATTTGAATGGGTCTTTTTTTTCTATTCACCACTGCGAAATCAGTCAGAGTATGTGCACGCACTGAGGTTTTACTCATTATTTCCCAAACAGAAAAATGACGAACGATTTCTGCATCAGCAATAAGAGATCGGTGGCATCTCCAAGGAACTGCTTCGGCACACATAATTGCGACATTTTTATTTTCCTTTATTAGATTATTTAATTCTTTCAGACCATCAAAAAATTCAGCTGTTTGCATGTAATCTGCAAACCCGCGAAAACTTGCATTACGCCATTCCATATTGATTGAGTTTTTATTTGTTCGACGTAAACCACCTAGTCTTGAGATATGGGTATAAGCAATTTTTTCTTTACGAAGTGATTTTTTAAATTCATTTTCATTAAACCATGGCACATGACGAGATTTTGGAATTGTACGCACATCAACGATGTGCGTAATTTGATATGCATGCAATATATCAAGAAACTCCTGGAGAGTATGTGTCGAGTGTCCAATCGTATAAAGCTTAGGCATAGATGATATTACATCCTTAACTAATCTTATCCACCGCGACAGGCTGATTTTCAGGAATTTCCGTGCTTATCAATCTGGGGAAAAAAGGACCCAGCTTCTTGAAAAAATCATACGCCATTAATAACGCGCCAATAGCAAACACGACATCACCTGGTAATCGTAACCACTGCCATAGCAATGTTGTATTATAAAAATCAAGACTTCTTGCGTGCGCATAACCATGTTCATAGACATCCATTAATTGTGACCAGCCAATAGGGAAGAAATTCAAGGCTATCCACAATACAACGCCCGCGTTATATAACCAAAATGCCCAAGTGCCTAATCGATCACTCCAAGGTAATCGATCCCCCGCTGCATACCGTAAGCAAAAATAAATTAATCCAATACCCAGCAGCCCAAATGCACCGAATAAGGCAGTATGAGCATGATTCAACGTTAAAAAAGTGCCGTGTTCATAATAATTGATAAGAGGTGCATTGAGTGTGCCGCCACCAAATACTCCCGCTCCAACAAAATTCCAAAATGACGCGCCTAAAATATAGAGATAAGCTAAATTGTAAGTAAATAATCCTTGTCGTTTAATTAATTGGCGGTGTTCAATCGCATCAATAATCAAAAGAACGAGTGGTAATACTTCAATAAATGAGAACATTGAACCAAGTGGAACCCACATATCAGGTGTGCCAGTCCAATACCAATGATGTCCTGTTCCAATTACACCGCCTAAGAAAATAAGAATCGTTTCAAATAACATGGCTCGTTCTGCGAGAAGACGCGAGACTAATCCTGTTCCCATTAAAAGATAAGCTGTTGCACATGCCGCAAAGAATTCAAATGATTGCTCTACCCAAAGATGTACTACCCACCAGCGCCAAAAATCAGTAATCGTAAAAGATTTTTCAATTCCTGTTAAAGGTATCATTCCAAAACAATACAACACCGCTACGTTAAGTGTGCTAGCCCAAAAAAGATGCTCCAATCTAATTCGTCCAGTCCAAAACTCAACAGTGGCTGTTTTTAGCCGACTCCACGTTGGCCACATTCCTCGAAAAATAATAAAACTCCAAAGAAAAAGTCCAGCACAAAAACCGATTTGCCATAATCGACCCAACTGTATATATGACAGACCTTGATTGCCAATCCAAAACCATGAGTCATTAACTAAACCCATAATCCCCAAGTAATCGCCAACAATTGCACCCACAACGACAAAAAGCGTCACCCAAAATAAGAGATCTACAAAAAAGCCCTGCCATTTTGCTTCTTTTTTACTAATAATAGGCGCCAAAAAAACGGCGGAACTTATCCAGGAAAGTGCTATCCAAACAATAGGGGTTTGTATGTGAACATCACGCAAGAAATTAAATGGCAGAAAAGCATTAATATTAATTCCATAAAACCCAGTGCGCTCTGTATAGTAATGCGCCAAAATTGAACCTACGCCGATTTGTGCTAATAAAACGAGAGCAACAATAACAAAGTATTGGCCGACTTTTCTCTGACTTACAGTTAACGGCGCAAAGCCTAGCAATACAGGTGTTCTTGGCGCACTATCGGGTGCGCTGAGATAACGATGGTAAATATATAACACAGCACCAAAACCAAAAAATACAAAACAAAATGATATCCATGTCCAATAAAATGTATTTGGAGTAGGCGTGTTACCCATGGTGGGTTCATACGGCCAATTATTGGTATAAGAAAAATTTGTTCCGGGTCTATGAGCAATGGTGGTAAGAGATGAGTAAATAAGGAAATCAGCTGTTTGTAATGCGCTCTGATTATCTAAGCTATATGCTTTTGTATATCCTATTTCAAAATCATGCTTGAGGAGAAATTGTGATATCTCAGACTGGAGTTGTAAAATAGATTTGCTTATAGCTTCTGATAATATTGCGTGATCACTACTAAGATCAATTTGTTGTAAAGATTGTTGCATATTTTTGCGGACAACATATTGATCTCCTTCAGCAAGTTCTGTGAAAGATTTTCCAAAACGTTGTCGAGCTATTTCATTTTCTGTAAGACGACCTAAACGTATTAAATATTTTGCTGTGTAATCTTCACCAAAGTAAGAACCCATGCCATATAAGCTACCATAATCCATGAGATCAGCGCGTTGAAAGCCTGCTTTACCTGACACGATGTCATCTTGTGTCATGATGATCTGACCAGAAGAGGTTGCAAATTGCTGAGGTAACGGCGGTGCTAATTGATAAGTTTTGAATGTACCCCAAATAACAACGGCAAAACAAATGATTGCGGTAATTAAAAGAATCCATTTGAGAACATTGGAAACAGGATCTGAATCATTGCCAATGCTGTTATCTAGAGCATTCTTATGCATTCCGAACATTCCTTATGCTAAAACTTATTGATACAAGAAGAAATTCTATATTTAGATATAATGAAGTGAATTTTAAAAATTGCTAGTGATAATCATATAAATTAGATCAATTACCCTGCATAATAAAAATGACGTTTTAATATATTTATTAGCCTCTGTGTCTTAATTCTTGGCTATAAATTGGGCCTCGACGAGAATAGTCAATATTGAATTAAAGGTAGACAATATGAGCAATCACATACCAGTACTTATCGTTGGTGCAGGGCCTACCGGATTGTTGATGGCATGTGAATTAGCTCGTCATGGTATTAAATTTCGAATTATTGATAAAAAACCCGAACAAACTTCATGCTCAAATGCAACATGGATACAAACGAGAACTCTTGAAATATTAGATCATTTAGGTATTGTTAATCGTTTTCTCAAAATAGGTCATGCATGTAACACAATTAATTTGTATGCTAGTGGTAAGCATTTACTTAAACTTCCATTGGATCAAATCAATTCTACTTATCCATTTATTCTAATGTTGCCGCAAAGTGAAACCGAAAAGCTGCTAAACGAATATTTAAAAGAATTTAAAAATCATGTAGAAAGATCATTAGAATTTATAGAAGCTACACAAAAAGAAAATAAAGTTACTTCTACAATAAAACATCTTGATGGCAAAATTGAAACCATAACAAGTGATTGGTTGATTGGCTGTGGCGGTGTGGGCAGTACAGTTCGTTCGACCGGGGAATTTTCATTTCCAGGCCATGATTTGCCGGAACAATTCCTAGTAGCAGATGCAAAAATGTCGTCATCTCTATCAACAAATGAAATTCATGTATTTTTTGACAAAGGAACGGTATTTCCTGGAAAGGGAACAATACTTGCAATTGCTCCATTGGGATCTGAGACTCATGAAGTCTCATCTTGCAAATATCGCATAACTGCTAATGTCTATCAGGAAGGCGCAAGAAAAACATTATATTCACACGAAGCCATTGATATTATTCGCGAGCGTTCTCATGGTAAATATACTGCTAGTGATGTTTCATGGATTTCGCCTTTCTGGATACACAGCAACATAATAGATCATATGCGCGATCGCTTAACATTCTTAGCCGGAGATGCTGCGCATAATCATTCTCCTATCGGTGGCCAAGGGATGAATACCGGACTGCAAGATGCGTATAACCTAGCGTGGAAACTTGCTCTGGTTATTAAGGAGAAAGCAAAACCATCTTTACTTGATAGTTATCAATCTGAGCGGTATCCAGTAATATGTAAAGTCGTTAAGCAAACCGAAGAACTCACAAACATGTCTTTATTTGACAAAGCATTTTCAGCTAAATTACATCATTTTTGTGATAAAATTTTGGATGACAAAAAACTTGAACTAAAAATAATTAATCAAATTGAACAGCTTGATATTCGATATAAAGATAGTCCGGTGATTGATTATCATGAATGCGTTAGTACAAAATCACCTCGTCAAGGGGAGCGAGCACCCGGCGTATTTATTGATAAATCAACCCGACTTTATGATCATTTACGAAATACGCAACATAACATTTTATTATTTACCGGCTTATCAGTATCTAATGAAACCATAGAAAAAATAAAAGAAACGCAACAATGGCTAAGTAAAACTTACTCTGATTTGATTAAAATTCATATTATTTCAACTTCAAAATTAGAAGACTTTAAAAATAATATAATCGATGTAAATGCTGCCGTTCATAAACGATATGGCGTGAAGAATAACGCGATTTTTATTATACGGCCTGATAACTATATCGCTTATTGTTCAAAAAGTTTTGATACAAATTTAATTAAAGATTTTTTTCAAAAATATCTAATTTAATTTTTAAAGTTAATAAATAAAAATCTCCTATTATAAATATAAAATACGATTTAATTAGCCGTTAGCTCTATGCTAACTTGGCTATTAATTGAATTTGAAATAAAGCAATTTTCATGAGCTTTTTCACGCATTTTATTCATTGTATTATCGTCAGGAAGTTTTGAGCCACTAAATTTTATTTTAGGACGCAATGTGATCTTTGTAACACTAATTCTTCCATGTTCATTTTTATCAGTTATTCCAACAGCCTCATCAGTATAACTATCAATGATATAACCATACTTGCAAGCGACAGCTAAGAAAGTTTGCATATAACAACCTGATAATGCTGCCACGAGTAACTCTTCCGGATTAGGTAATTCTGGTTTACCAAAATATTCCTTCGGATTTGATGCCTGAATATTTTTTCCGCCACTAAATTTGATCGTATAAGTACGATCATAAGTTTCATATTTAAAATCTTGTCCGTTACGTTGCCACTGTATAGAAGTTAAATGACTGCCCATAAATATCTCCTTTTTTATGAATATAATTTAGTATTCAGAAAATTTTTCTATTCAAATATAGTCATCATTAATTTTGGTGATTTGTCATAAATTCGTTTAACTTACATATTTCTTTTATATTACTTCTCATCTAAATATGCATCAAATAGAACTCGTAATATTGCTTAACCTATATTACAAATATGGTATTACTAACACTTCATATTTTGCATGTGCTGATAAAGCATAAGCAGTTGGTCCTAAAATACGATCAAGTCCTTGTTTTTCATGATGTCCTACCACCAATAAATCAATGTGATGTTTCTTAATAAATTCTGGAATAATTATTCTGGAATTACCCACTTCAATGAATTGATGATATTCAAGAATATCTAAATTTTTCCCCATCCCAGACATACGTCGCTTTGCTTCTTGGATATATAAGTCTTCTTTATTTGGAATTTCAGGAAAGGAATTCAGAACGGGTAATTCAAGAGCATGTATTAAAAACAAATTTGCATTAATGGCTCCGACGAATTTTTTAATTTTTTTCCCTGCTATATTGGCAGCTTCAGAAAATTTTACTGCAAACAATATATTTTTATACATGGTATTTCTCCATAGTTAAGCCAATTTTTCCTCGGGATAAATATTATTTTTTTAACATACCTCTTAGAACATATTGTAAAATGCCACCATTTTTGTAGTAATCTAACTCATTTAATGTATCAATACGCGATATAAGATCTACCTCAATTTGAGTTTTATCATTTCTACGGATAATAGTTTTAATTGGTATGTGAGGTTTCATCTGATCATTAAGACCAATAATATCAATTTGTTCAGAACCAGTAATTTTTAAAGTTGTACGTGAGACACCTTCAGGGAATTCTAGAGGTAAGATTCCCATTCCAATTAAATTCGATCGATGAATACGCTCAAAACTTTCTGCAATGACTGCGACTACACCTTGAAGTTTAGGTCCTTTTGCTGCCCAATCTCGTGAAGAACCTGTGCCATATTCCTTTCCGGCGATTATAACTAATGGTGTAAGTTCGTTTTTATAACGCATCGCCGCATCATATATGGGTAATATATCACCGCTGGGAATATGTTTTGTAAAACCTCCTTCAACGTCAGGAACCATTTCATTTCTGATACGAATGTTAGCGAACGTCCCTCGTACCATCACATCATGATTTCCACGACGTGACCCATACGAGTTAAAATCTTTGATTGTTACACCCTTAGATTGTAAATATTTTCCTGCTGGGCTATCGGGTTTAATGGAACCAGCTGGTGAAATATGATCTGTCGTGATGCTATCTCCAAATAGTGCTAATATTCTCGCATCTTTGATATCCGTTATTTTTTCTGGTGTTCTTTCCATTCCATCGAAAAAGGGTGGGTGCTGTATATACGTTGAATCAGGCTGCCATGTATAGGTTTGAGACTCGGAAATTTTCATAGCTCGCCATTCTTGTGTTCCAGTAAATATATTTGCATAAGCTTCTCGAAACATTTGGCCAGTGATTTTTGTTACTTCATCAGCAATTTCAATATTCGTAGGCCATAAATCTTTTAAATAAACAGGATTACCTATTTTATCCTTCCCAAGAGGATCTTTAGTCAAATCAATTAAAGTCGTACCTGCAATAGCAAATGCAACAACGAGCGGTGGTGAAGCAAGCCAATTTGCTTTAACAAGAGGATGAATACGTCCTTCAAAATTGCGGTTGCCTGACAATACAGCGGAAACAATTAAATCATTTTCAATAACTGTTTTCTCAACCGGCTCAGAAAGAGGGCCTGAATTTCCGATGCAAGTTGTACATCCATATCCGACTAATGTGAATCCAATTTCATTAAGATATTTTTGTAAACCAGTTTTTTCTAAATATCGGGTGACAACCTGAGAACCTGGTGCAAATGAAGTTTTAACCCAGGGTTTTCGAGTTAATCCTTTTTCGAAGGCTTTTTTTGCCAGCAATCCAGCTGCAACTAATACATTTGGGTTAGAAGTATTGGTGCAACTGGTGATTGCAGCAATAACAACATCGCCATGATGCAATTCATAATTTGAACTTGTGCTGAAGGCTTTCAGCTTTTCTTCAGTGCGTGTATTTTCATCTAAAAATTTATCAAATGTATTAATGATATTGTTTAATTCAATTTGATCTTGAGGACGTTTTGGACCGGCAACACAAGGTCGAATCGTAGACAAATCTAATGTTAATATGTCGGTAAAAACAGGATCAGATTGAAGAGGGTCATGCCATAATCCCTGTACCTTGGCATAAGCTTCAACGAGCGCAATTGTTTGTTCATCTCTTCCTGTTAAGCGCAGATAATTAAGTGTTGCATCATCAATTGGAAAAAAACCACAAGTAGCACCATATTCAGGAGACATATTCCCTATCGTTGCCCGATCTGCAATCGACAAATCTTGTAATCCTTCGCCAAAAAATTCAACAAATTTTCCAACCACACCTTTATTACGCAAAAGATGAGTAACAGAAAGAACCAAATCAGTTGCGGTAATTCCTTCTTGTAATCGACCTATTAATTTTACCCCTATTACTTCAGGTATCAGCATTGAAATAGGTTGGCCTAACATAGCAGCCTCAGCTTCAATACCGCCGACTCCCCATCCTAATACACCAAGACCATTAATCATTGTAGTATGGCTATCTGTACCTACTAATGTATCTGGATAGGCATACACCACCCCGTCAATTTCTTGTGTCCATACTGCTTTTGCTAGGTATTCTAAGTTAATTTGATGACATATTCCTGTATCTGGTGGTACAACACTAAAATTTTGGAATGCTTTTTGTCCCCAACGCAAAAATTCGTAACGTTCGTAGTTTCTTTCCATCTCCATACTAGCGTTTATTGCAAATGCATTGGGAACGACAAACTGATCAACTTGTATAGAATGATCAATGACAAGATCAACGGGAGAAAGCGGGTTGATTTTTTCAGGATTGCCTCCTAATTTTTTAATAGCCGCACGCATTGCAGCAAGATCTACAATAGCAGGTACACCAGTAAAATCCTGCATTAAAACGCGTGCGGGTCGATAGGCAATTTCACGATCCGAGTTTTTTTGTATTAGCCAATCTACAACTGCTTTGACATCATCTACTGTTACAGTATGCCCATCTAAATGACGAAGTAAGTTTTCTAAAAGTATCTTTAAGGTAAATGGTAACCGTGATAAGTTTTTGAGTCCTGCAAGTTCCGCAGCTGGCAAGCTAAAATAATGATATTTGATTCCATTTACTGAGAGTATTTGTTGGGTACTTTTGCGAAATTCTTTTATAAGAACCAAGTTAGATTCAACGGTATGTGTTTTTATGTCATGTCCACTGGCCGCCCAGGAAGGAGGATCACTTGCTGGAAAGGATTGTTCAGAGGATTCATTTATAATCGCTTGCTCCCTTTTTGATTTTGTACCAGTAATCCAATTTATCCAATTTTTGATTTTCATCATCACAATATCCTTAATTAAAATTTAAATTTCACGGGTACTTTTTCTTATTTTCTTGAGTGCAGAACCTCTGTGCATGGCCATATGATCGGTTTTATCACTTTTTATCAAATATTGGGGTTCTTCTTTTGATGCATGAACTGTATAGGTTTTAAATTTTATTTCTGAAGTAATTTTCTTCTTGATGGTTCCCTTGACTCTGCCTGCTTCTGAATTCCATTCAACATGATCACCAATTTTAAATTCTTTCTTCATAAAATTATCTCCAATAACTTTCAGAGTAATTAATTATTCAGCAATCCTTTATTATTTAATTTTTGTAGCAATAAATGAAAATAAATGAACCCAGCATATGGATACCATTTTTTCGTGATTACTGAAATTTGTTGGTAGTCCAATTTATTTTTATAATGTAATAATAATTGTAAGTTTTTGGAGGCACCTACATCATCTCCAGGAAACATTTCAATTTTTCCAAGTCCACGTAATAAAACATATTCAGCAGACCAACGTCCAATTCCATTAAATTGACATAAAAATTTTACTATATCGTCATTAGATATATTTTCTAAATTATCAAATAAAGTTTCATCAGCAACAATTCTAGATGCCAAATCAATAAGTGTTTTACATTTATTTGTGCTGAAGCCTAATTTCTTTAACTCTGTAACCGAGCATTCTGCTACATCTTGTGGAATTGGAAAGGCATAGAAGGTTCCTTCAGTATCACTCATTTTTTTTCCAACATGTTGAGCAAAACGATTTTGAATTTGCAATCCTGCATCCAGCGATAATTGTTGACAAGAAATTGCGTTAACAAGTGCTTCAAAAATAGTTGGGAATCGTGGCGGCTTGAGTCCCTTAAATTGTGCCATAAGTGGTGCCAAATGCGTGTCTTGTTTTGCAATACGATAAAAACCTTGTAACTTTCGATTAAGACCAAACATTATTTCTAATAATCGAGTTAACTTGATTTTTGTTTTTTGATTAATTTTTTTATTAGTTGATACTAGAATCTCTTCCTTATTTTTTTGTTCTACTGAGACTTTAATAAGTTGGTTTTCAATGAAAAATAATCTGGTGTAGCGTTTGCCATCCCATTGATCAATTATATTTTTGCTTCTTCTACGCAAAGCCCAGACGGTATAATCCAGTCTGAATGGAAGAGCAGGATATAAAAGAAATGAAGTAGTCATAATTCCTCAATCATATCATGAAATTAATATACTCTTTCCATTGGTTTCAATGGATCTACAAAATTTGGTTTCATATTGACAGGACGATACTTAACATTTTCATTTAAAAAAACAATAATATGTTTTAACCAATGCAGATCATCACGTTTAGGATAATCTTCTCGGCTATGCGCACCTCTACTTTCCTTACGCGTTAAAGCTGCTGTAGCAGTCATTAAAGCGACATCCATTAAATTGTCTAATTCTAATGCCTGAATTCGCGCAGTATTAAAAACTTTGCTTGTGTCTGTTAGAACAGCATCTTTAAGACGCTCACGTAAATCTTTCAATTTCTTAAGACCTTCTACCATGTGTTCTTCCATGCGAAATACGCCAAAATCATTTTGCATCACTTTTTGCATTGCATGACGAATGATTCTGAAATCTTCGCCTTTTTTAGAATTGTTCCAGCGCTCTACTCGCGAGCATGCTGCTTCAATGTCACTTTCATTTATTGAATGTAGTGGTAATCCATCTTTAATTGCATTTTCAGCATGCAATCCAGCAGCTTTTCCAAATACAACTAAATCTAATAAGGAATTACTGCCTAAACGATTAGCACCATGGACAGAAACACACGCGCACTCGCCTATTGCATAAAGTCCTTCGACAATTTGATCTTCATCAGTTGATCCTAACGTAATGACTTGGCCATGCACATTTGTGGGGATTCCTCCCATCATATAATGACACGTAGGTGTCACAGGAATGGGTTCAACAATTGGATCAGTATGTGCAAAAGTGATTGCCAATTCTCGTATTCCTGGTAACCGTGAATTAATAACATCTGCACTTAAGTGATCAAGTTTCAATTTCACATAATCAACGCCATCTGGATTAAAACCGTTGCCTGCGCGAAGTTCTAATGCAATTGCGCGAGACACGACATCACGTGATGCTAGATCCTTTGCGTGTGGTGCGTAGCGTTCCATGAAGCGTTCGCCATTTTTATTAATAAGATAGCCACCTTCACCACGCACTGCTTCCGTAATTAAGATACCTACACCTGGCAAACCTGTTGGATGAAACTGCCACATTTCTATATCTTGCAATGGAAGACCCGCGCGTAATGACATCCCTAATCCATCACCTGTATTAATCAATGCATTTGTGGAGGTTTCAAAAATTCTGCCCGCTCCACCTGTTGCAAAAATTGTGGCTTTCGCATTAAAAAATGCTATTTCACCTGTCTCAATGCACAGTGCAATGACACCTGCAATTTTATTTTGTGCATTTTTCACAAGATCAATAGCAAACCATTCATTAAAAAAATGAGTTTTAGCTTTGATATTATTTTGAAATAAAGTATGTAGTAATGCGTGTCCTGTTCTATCTGCAACAGCACATGTACGTTGAGCGACTCCTTTACCATAATCAATTGTTTGACCACCAAAAGCACGTTGATAAATTTTACCGTTATCTAGCCGTGAGAATGGCATGCCCATATGTTCTAACTCATACATCGCATCCGGAGCCATTTTACACATATATTCAATGCTATCTTGATCGCCTAAATAATCTGATCCTTTAACAGTATCAAACATATGCCATCGCCAATCATCAGGATGAACATTGCTTAATGCCGCAGCGATTCCTCCTTGTGCAGAGACAGTATGTGAACGTGTAGGATACACTTTCGAAATGACAGCGACTTTTAATCCTGAATGTGCAAGTTGTAATGATGCTGTCATCCCTGCGCCGCCAGCTCCAACAATCACAGCATCAAACGTATAATTAATTATCTTCATTTTTTTCCCCATTAAGCCAATTTCCATAAGATTTCGATGCCCCAAAAAAAATAAATGAGCAATGTCAAAATAACTAATGCTTGAATAGTTAATCTAATAGCAATGGGATTTATGTAATCTGTGATGACTGTCCAAATACCAACCCAGGCATGTAAAAATAAACTTAATAAAGTAATGAGTGTAAATACTTGCATCCATGTGCTAGCAAAAAAATGTTGAAATGTAGAGTAATCAAGTTGCGAGTGTAGAATAAAAAATCCTAATAACACCAAAAAATAAATTGCGATGATTAGAGAGGAAAAACGTTGCACTAACCAGTCACGCAAACCATTTCCCGTCAAGCTCATGTCTGTTGTTAGTTTGTTTACCATAGCCAGTTCCCCATTAATATTGCTGCGATGACTGTAACTATTATCGCTATTCCTCCGCTTAAACGTGCGCTTCTTAAGCCTTCTCCTATTCCAATATCCATTAATAAATGTCGAATGCCAGCTAGCAGGTGATACCATAGCGCTACCAAAATAAACCACAATATCAATTTAGCCGCAGGATTTGTTAACACTGTTCGTATGTGATTAAATCCGATTGATGACCCTGAAGCTATATCCAGCATCCATAACAGAAACGGAATCAATAAAAACAAAAAAATACCTGATAATCGATGCAATATAGAAATAATTGCCGTAAACGGGTAACGGATATTGAGTAAATTAAAGTTCCGGACTTGCTGTTTATTCATATTCATTCCTCGAATAAGAAATAATTAAGATCCTTTTTTCGTCATTGTCCGACGAATATTGGCAATAGCCGCAGCAGGATTTAAATGCTTAGGGCAAACGACTGTACAATTCATAATAGTTCGGCAACGATACACACTAAATGGATCTTCTAAATCAGCTAACCGTTCATTTGTTGCAGTATCACGGCTATCTTCTAAGAACCTATCAGCCCACAGCAAACCAGCAGGGCCAATAAATTTTTCTGGATTCCACCAGGATGAAGGACAGAAACTAGTACAACATGCGCATAAGATGCATTCGTATAGCCCATCTAATTTGGCACGATCTTCTGGTGATTGTAGTCGCTCTTTAATGGGTGGTTCAGAATCGTTTTGTAAGTAGGGTTTGACGCGTTCGTATTGTTTAAAAAATAGCGTGAAGTCAACGACTAAATCTCGAATTACAGTCATATTAACCAGTGGTCTTATTACAATGGGTGCGGTCAACGAAGAAAGAGAGGTGATACAAGCCAAACGGTTTATTCCATTGATATTCATACCATCAGAACCGCATACGCCTTCACGACATGATGCACGGAATGCCAGTGTCTCATCTTGTTCGTTTATTAATTGAAGTGCGTCCAATACCATTATGTCTGAGCCCTGCGGGATTTCTAGCTCATAGTCCTGCATATGAGGCGCTGTATCGGTTTCAGGGTTGTAACGGTAAATTGAAAATCGCATTGAAGACCTCCTGTCTTTTCAAGGTGCGAGGGCATGGATTGAATATTAAGTATGACATTAAAATCGATGAATCCCGAGCAAATTTGCATTCTTAAAAATTTTAGTACTAATGACTATTTTATTACATGAAATGATATTTTTTAGGGTTCAACTGCATAAGCGGGTGAAATCCGCCATGGGATTCAATTCTCAATCAGTATTGGCTTCTTTTTAGCTGATCTATGACGTTCCCTAAGTTCCACATCGATATACTTATCAGTTGTTGCGCTTGAATTGTGTCCTGCATCATCGCGCACATGCTCACGCGGTCTTCTTTTGGTTCTGTCGCAAAAACCATTAATTTGCTAAAATCCCGCCTCTAAAAATAATCAGGTTATAGAAAATGATAAGTTTTAAATGGAGGCATTTCGAAAGAGAAATTATTTTACTGGTTGTTCGTTGGTA
>JBDTIZ010000047.1:0-16640 GCA_039936115.1 Gammaproteobacteria bacterium | reverse complement strand
CACTTGCATATCAATTCTATCCAACAATGGCCCCGACAGGCGTAATAAATAGCGTTTAATTTGTTCATTAGAGCAATGACAAGTGACGCGTGGGCTGCCAAAAAATCCGCAGGGGCAGGGATTCATTGCTGCAATCAATTGGAAGTGCGCAGGAAAAATCGTTTGGAACCCGGCACGTGAAATAGTGACATGGCCCGACTCTAAGGGTTCCCGTAATGATTCCAACACTTGGCGACTGAACTCAGGCAATTCATCCAAAAATAAAATCCCGTGATGCGCAAGCGATATCTCACCCGGCCGCGGTGGGCGACCCCCCCCCCCCCCCCCACCAATGCAACGCTTGAGCTGCTATGATGCGGCGCGCGAAACGGTAATTGTTGCCATTTGGCATGATCAAATCCACCGCTACTGACTGAAGCAATCGCTGCCACTTCAAGCGCTTCTTGATCCGACAATTGTGGCAAGATGCTGGGTAAACGTGAAGCCAGCATGGTTTTACCTGTACCAGGTGGCCCCATAAACAACATACTATGTTTGCCTGCTGCTGCTATTTCAAGCGCACGTTTCGCATGGGGCTGGCCGCGCACATCGGCTAAATCAGGCAGCACGATTTGCGGTGTTTCTTCTACCTGTCGTTGGCAACGTTCCAATACATTTTCGCCTTTTAAATGTGCGCATACCTCAAGTAAATGTTTGGCGGAAAAAACAGTAGCTTGTTTCACCAAGGCAGCCTCATTAGCATTCCAGAACGGCACAATTAAATGACGCTCTGCCAATTTCGCACCTAACACAACCGGCAAGACACCGCGAACTGCACGTAATTCACCGGACAAAGCCAGTTCACCGGTAAACTCATAGCTTGCCAATTTATCATTCGGCAACTGTCCTGATGCTGCCAAAATTCCTAATGCAATCGGCAGATCAAAACGCCCGCCTTCTTTGGGTAAATCCGCTGGGGCAAGATTAATAGTGATGCGACGTGTTGGAAAATCAAAACAAGAATTCATCAATGCGCTGCGAACGCGATCTTTGCTTTCTTTAACAGCTGCTTCGGGTAATCCCACGATGTTTAGTCCGGGCATACCGCGTGAAAGATGGACTTCTACTGTAACCAACGGCGCAGAAATACCGGAGCTTGCGCGGCTGTATATGATGCTTAAAGCCATGTGATGTTCCTTTTTGGGTGAAATTTGTCTCCCCGCACTTGTTGCGGGGTCCCGGCTTTAAATAATAAAAAATACGTTTTTATTTTTTTAAGTGACTATTAATGTTTTGTATTCCAGACCCCGCAACAAGTGCGGGGTGACAGTGGGGTTGAAAGTGCGGGGTGACAGTGGAGTTAAAGTGCAGGGTGACAGTGGAGTTAAAGTGCAGGGTGACAGCGGGGTTAAAGTGCGGGGTGACAGTAGAGTTAAAGTGCAGGGTGACAGTGTGATTTAAGTGAGGGCAAGAGTAGAGCTTAAAGTAGGTGACAACGAGATAAATAGTGATGAGAATGACAGTTGTGAATTTGCAGATTAGACATACTACCACAGCAAAAAACCACTTGCATTTAATCACGCTAATTTCTAGTCTCATATAACTGCTCGGGCGCGCAAATAAAACAGGGATGCTTTTATGACAACACAGATCGAAAAAACGATTATCACCGACCTTTTAAAACAAGCAGGTATCACAGTCAATGGCAACAATCCCTGGGACATTCAAGTTCACAATGAACAAATGTATTCAAGAATCTTTCGCGATCACACTGTAGGCGCCGGTGAATCTTATGTAGACGGTTGGTGGGATTGCGCGGCGTTAGATATGTTTTTTGATCGCGTCATACGCGCTGATATTGAAAATAAAATTAAAAAAAATTACCGCCTGCTTTTTAAAATTCTGCTAGCTAGAATATCGAATTGGCAAACGCCAAAAAATGCGTTCGTGGTTGGCAAACGGCATTATGATTTAGGCAATGACTTGTTCACCGGCATGCTAGATCAGAACATGAATTACACTTGCGGTTATTGGAAAAATGCTAGCGCTCTTGAAGAAGCACAACTCGCAAAACTCGAATTAATTTGTCAAAAACTCAAACTACAACCCGGCATGCGCATTTTAGATATTGGCTGCGGTTTCGGCGCATTCGCAAAATACGCAGCAAAAAAATATCAGGCCAATATTGTAGGTGTCACCATCTCAGAAAAACAGGCTGAGTATGCCAAAGAAAATTGTCGCGACCTTCCCATCGACATTCGCCTGCAAGACTATCGCGACATTACTGAAAAATTTGATCGCGTGGTTTCAATTGGCATGTTTGAACATGTGGGTTATATGAATTATCACAACTATATGCGCATTGTGCATGACTGTCTTCCCGATGAAGGCATTTTTTTATTACATACCATTGGCTCTAATCACTCGGTTTACAAAGCGGATGAATGGATCACCAAATATATTTTTCCCCACGGCATGCTACCATCCATTGCGCAAATTGGTAAATCTATCGAAGATTTTTTCATCATGGAAGACTGGCATAATTTTGGGATTTATTACGATAAAACTCTTATGGCGTGGCACCATAATTTCAACCAACATTGGGACGAATTAAAATTACATTATGGCGATAGATTTTATCGCATGTGGAATTATTATTTATTATTATGCGCTGGTGGTTTTCGTTCGCGCTCGATGCAGGTTTGGCAAATTGTGCTTTCTAAAAAAGGGTTGACGGGCGGGTATGATGCACCGCGCTAAAGATACGTTAAGGATGCCGGGCTTTTAATTTTTCTAATTCTTCAGGTGTCCCCAGATTAAACCAAACACCTTGGTAATGCTCACCCGTCACATCCGACCTCTCGACTGCTTTTATCAATACATCGCCCAGTCGAAATTTCGAAGGCTTACATCCGATAAATAATTCTGGGCGATATACACCCACATTAGCAAATGTAAATTGGTTTTGGGTTTGTCGGTAAAGTCTTTTTTCTCGCAAACAAAAATCACCTTTGGGATGAAAGAATGGATTATCAACTAAAATTAAATGCGCGAGTCCGTCGGGTTCTTTTGGTAATTTCTGCAAGGGATAATCGGTGGCAACATCGCTGCTTAAAACAACAAATGGCTCACTTCCCAACAAGGGTAATGCTTGAAAAATTCCGCCGCCGGTTTCAAGTGCCTCTGGTTCTTCTGAATAATGAAAAGTCGCACCGTAACGCTCGCCATCGCCGAGCGCTGCTTTAATTTGTTCGCCGTGATAGCTGATATTAATCACAATTTCTTCGATGCCTATTTTAAGCAATGAAAAAATAGAATATTCGATTAAATAAAGCCCGGCCGCTTTCAATAAAGGTTTAGGTGTATTAGCTGTTAATGCGCCCATGCGTTCGCCACGCCCGGCAGCTAAAATCATTCCACGCATTTTTCTAACACCTTTTCAGTTAAAAATGAATGTAATCCAGCACATTCTGGATAACGCTCTGTGACGGTTAAAATATAATTTAGCGTGCGCGGTATAAACTGCAAATAACCAGCATTATTGTCGCGACGATATTTGCGAGAAAACGTGAGCAGACATTTTAAGTGACGTTGCAAACCCATTAAATCAAACCAGCGTAAAAATTCTTCTGCAGTCACATTCGGTAAACTTAAGTTTTTCCAATAATATAAAACTAATTCTTCGACTAATGCGGGCGGCCAATCAATATAACAATCCCGCAGAAGAGAAACCAAGTCATAAGTCACAGGACCTATGAACGCATCTTGAAAATCTAAAATGCCGACTCGCGCATCAGGCAACACCATCAAATTAGCAGAATGATAATCGCGATGCATAAAAACTTGCGGCTGGTTTGCTGCAGTTTCAGCGAGAAAAGTAAAGCAGTCGCTCAAAAGGGTTTCAGTTTTTGCTGACAACGTTAATTCTAAATGTTTTTCAAAAAACCATTCTTTAAATGTGTTTAATTCATTGCGCATGAAATCTGCGGTGAAAGGCTTCAAAGCCCAGCCGTCAATTTGACGACAGGTTTGCATAACAGTTAAAGCATCTAATACAGAGTGATACAACGAGTTGGCATTTTGTAGGGTTAATTCTTTAAGATAGGTTTGATCGCCAAAATCTGTCAGCAACAAAAAACCTTGGTCCATTTCGCTTGCAATAATGTCAGGGGCTGACAGTCCTTGTTCTCGTAACGCACGCCCGATCGCGACAAAAGGAACACAACTTTGTTTTTCAACCGATGCATCCATTGCAATGAATGAGCGGTTTGATTCAGTAATCCGAAAATAACGCCTAAAACTCGCATCACCTGGCAAAGCATTGATGTCATAACAAGCAAGCTTGCACTGTTCGGTTAACCATTTTTCTAAAGTGTGTTGTGAGTTCATATCAGACCGTGATTTATTCGCAACCAGTATATACAGGGTTGGGTGAAATTCAACATCTGACTTTCAGTGGGTTCAAGACCGTCATTATATTCATCCCAACCTGTTCCCTCCCCCGGCCCTTTTCGATACACTGACACGGTTTTCAAAAGGAATATGTTCGCACGATGCATAATTACAAAATAATAATCAGTGTCTTACTAATAGCAATTGTGAGCATCTTTCCGGCATCGCTTAGAGCCGAAGTTGCTTGTTCTATTATGACTATGACGAGCCCAACACCTCTAAAAGTCCAAAACTTAACCGAATCCGCTATTGCAAAAGAACTAGGCTGGATACCTTCAAATGAGAATCGTTGCGGCGGTTATTATTTTGAGCCACCGTTTACTTACGCAACAGAATTATTAAATAAAGATTTAATCCAAGTCACTAGCGATCAAATGCTCTTCGCCCAACACGGCACATCGATTGGTCAAGGAAAAGTAACCATTACACGCTATGCGCAACAAATAGTTGCCAATAAAGCGTTTTTATACCGAGACCCGACGACAGGAAAATTAAGCGCCATTGATTTAATCGATAATGTAACACTGCGTGAACCTAACAGTTTAGTGATCGCTAAAAGCGGTCATTTTGATTTAAAAACCAAAGGCGAATCGTTGTACGCTATTTTTTATCGAACTGCCATTTACAGCAATCGTGAACAGCAAAAAAATCTTGTTCTCAGTAATGAAGAATTACAAGCCGCGCGCAAAATTACCCAGTTAAGCGCATGGGGGCGGGCGACCGAATTTAAACAAGAAAAACCGAAGATTTTTACTTTTAAATCGGCGAGCTATAGCACTTGCCCGCCAACAACCAATGTTTGGAAAGTCCGTGCCAGCGATATTATATTAGACAAAAACACTGGACGTGGGACAGCCTACAACGCACGGCTTTATTTGAAAGAAGTGCCAATTTTTTACACGCCTTATCTTAATTTTCCAATTGATGCGCGACGGCAAACAGGGTTCTTGACCCCGACGATGGGAAGCTCTAGCAATACGGGTGCGATGATACGCGCACCGTTTTATTGGAATATGGCACCTAACTATGACTCGACAATTACACCTGCGTTTCTCTCCAGGCGCGGTATGCAATTTACTGAAATGTTTCGCTACTTAACCACAACCAGCCAAGGTGTTGTCACAGCAGCTGCGTTACCCAGCGATAAAGAATTCGCTGATTTGAAAGACAGTTATCAAGCGCTCTATCACACATCGACTGATCCTACGACGCAAGCAGAATTGCGTCGGCTAGAAAACGCTAGCGACACACGTAAATCATTTTCATGGCAAAACAGCTCGCGTTTTAATAAGCATTGGTCGAACAGTATTGATTACACTTATGTCAGTGATGACTATTATCTAGGTGACTTGAATAACAATTTTAGCCAAATCACGCAAAATCAATTGCTGCAACAGGCGCAAGTAAGTTATCAAGGCGAACATTGGAGCTACCTGGGCCGTGCACAGGGTTATCAAACATTACATCCTCTGGATCAAACGATCGTACAAAATCAATATACTCGTTTGCCGCAATTGGTAATGGAAGGTGATTACTCCAATATGCCGATGGGGCTAGATTATTTTATGGCAAATGACTTAACCCATTTTGATATCAGCAAAACGCCAGGCACATCGACCATCCCACCTATTGGTAACCGTTTAAATATTCAACCGGGTGTCATGCTGCCGTTTAATCGGCCCTATTTTTTCATTATCCCACGCTTGCAATTTGCCTTAACGAAGTATGAATTACAGCAAGTAACACCAGGCAATCCCTCAGGGCCTTCTCGTGCTTTGCCGATTTTTGATATCAGCTCTGGTTTGAATTTTGATCGGGATATTCAATTTTTTCATCAGAATTTTCGTCAAACGTTAGAACCGCAGCTTTACTACACATATATCCCCTTTAAAGATCAAAGCGATATTCCCATTTTCGATACTACGCTTAACACGCTCACTTATGATGAATTATTCATGTATAACCGTTTCAGTGGATTAGACCGCATTGGAGATGCTAATCAAATTGCCTATGGCTTCACAACCCGATTAATTGACCAACAATCCGGTTATGAAAAATTGCGAGCGGGCGTAGGCCAAATTATTTATTTTAGAAATCGTGATGTGACGTTATGTGGAAATAGTACGACTTGTAATACTAATTATCCCGGTAATTCACCATCCAATACGTATAACAAGTCACCTTTGTCCGGCATGTTAACTTACTCTGTTAATCCAGCGTGGAACTTGACAGGAAATAGCATCTGGGACCCGCAAAAAAATGCATTTAATAATCAAAGCATTACTCTGCACTATGAGCCCGATGCTCGAAAAATCATTAACATGGGCTACGGTTATGTACGTGGCGGAGATATTCAGGTGAATGATGCACCTAATAGCGATGTGAGTAATTTAAAACAAACCGATTTATCATTTGCGTGGCCTTTAACTCGAGATTGGAGCACGGTAGGTCGATGGACGCAAAACTGGAATCATCACCGTTTCCAGAACTTGCTATATGGTTTACAATACGACAGTTGTTGTTGGGCTGTCCGCTTTGTTACCGGTCGCGCTTTTGCCAGTTTGAACCCTAGCAATACGTATAAGTACAACACACAATTTTTTATCCAATTCGCCTTAAAAGGCTTGGGAAATTACGGGAATGCTGACCCGAGTCAGCTACTTAGCAGCAGTGTTTCAGGTTATCAATCGAATTTTGGGCAGGATTATTAAATGATTAAGCAAATTCAAGTCGGACTTATTCTTCTAGGCACATTGCTGTTGGGCACTTCAGCTTTTGCAGCCAAGGCACATCAACAATCCTTGGACGGTATCGTCGCAACTGTTAACGATATTGTGATCGCCCAAAGCGAGGTCGACCAGGCAAGTAACGCGATCAAAAAACAAATGATGAGTGCAAATGCGCCGTCATTGGCCGCAAACGTTTTACGCAAACAAGTGATAGAGCAATTAATTAATCGCAAATTACAGTTACAAATTGCAGATCAAACGGGTATCCATGCGACTGATCAACAAATTGATAAAGCGATTGCCACTATTGCCAGTGAAAATAATGCAAGCGTTACAGAGCTGTATCAAAAAATAGTTGAGCAAGGTTTATCTAAAACAGATTACCGTAAAGAAATTCGCGAAGAACTGGTATTGCAACAAATTCAACAACAAGAAGTAGGATCGAAAGTCGTCATGACACCTGATGATGTTAAAAACTTTCTCCGTTCGAAAACCTGGGCTAAATCAGTACCTGTTATCAAAGAATACCAAGTCACAGATATTTTAATTAATCTACCAGAATCAGCAACGCCGACTGATATTGCCAATGCACAAAAACATGCGCAAGAGGTTTTCCAAAAATTGCATAATGGTACAAATTATCAAGATATTGCTGCATCAGACAAAGCACTTACTCAAAATGATTTAGGCTGGCGCAAACTGCAAGAAATTCCTTCGGCTTTTGCAGGCCGTGTCGCTCAAATGAAAAAAGGCGAAATCGCAAATCCTATTCAAACACCCAATGGATTACATATTCTTCAATTAACAAGCGTGCGCACTGCTGCGCCTGAAAAAAATGATATTCAAGCACCGTCAGAAGATCAGGCTAAACAAATGGTGTATCAACGCAAATTCGAAGAATCCTTGAAAAAATGGGTTGCCAAATTACGCACCCAAGCAGTGATTAATATAGGCCAAGAGAGTTAATCATTTGATCCAGCGAATCCTTCTTACACCGGGCGAACCTGCTGGGATCGGCCCGGACATTATCATTCAGATTGCACAACAACAATGGCCAGCTGAATTGATAGTGGTAGCTGATCCGGATTTAATGCAACGTCGTGCAAAACAACTGAATTTGTCGTTAAAACTCATCCCATTTGATTCTGATAAAGAAGCGTGTAGCCATACACCCGGCACACTAAAAATTATCCCGTTAACGTTGAAAACTGCCTGTGTTGCAGGACAGTTAAATTTAGAAAACTCAGCGTACGTTATTCAAAGTTTAGAAATCGCAACAGATTATTGTTTAAAGCAAATAGCTGATGCTTTGGTAACAGGTCCTGTGCATAAAGGCATTATCAATGATGCTGGGATTAAATTTTCTGGCCATACCGAATTTTTGGCCACGCGTTGTCATGCGACTGACGTCGTTATGTTATTTGTAACACCGCAAACAAAAGTGGCTTTAGCGACAACACATTTACCATTGAGAAAAGTTTCATCGGCGATTACTACTGAAAAATTAATTTCGATGTTGCGGATTTTGCATCAAGAATTGATAAAAAAATTCAACCTAGTCACACCTAGAATTTTGGTCTGCGGTTTAAATCCTCACGCGGGTGAGTCAGGTCATCTTGGCCGCGAAGAAATTGATATTATTGAACCTGCGCTAGCTCAGTTACGAGATGAAAAAATAAATGTCTTAGGTCCATTCGCGGCGGATACGATATTCACTGAAAAACAATTAGCTAAATCGGATGCGGTACTTGCGATGTATCACGATCAAGCATTACCTGTAGTGAAATATATGAGTTTTGGTCACGGTGTAAATGTGACATTAGGTTTACCGATTATTCGCACCTCTGTGGATCATGGAATAGCACTCGATGTTGCCGGAACTAATCTGGCCGATGCAGGAAGCTTTACGGCGGCGTTGCGGGTAGCGATTGATTTGACTGCCAATAACGCCTGAGCTTTACTGCATTAAGTTAAGAGCTGTCATTCCCGCGAAAGCGGGAACCCCTTCTGCTAAGAACTCAATTTGCTGCATAGACTCCTGCCTTCGCGGGAATGACAACCTAGTAGTGCGCCCGAGCCTTCACTTGTCATTTTAGCATCCATAAAGTAAAGTATCGATTAAAAAAAGTTCTATCATAGCTAAAAAATTAGAGGAGCATAGTAATGAAGAAGCGAGTGGTATTAGGAGTCATTGCCTTAAGTATGCATCTTAATGCGTGGGCAGCGAATGATTTAATTCAAGCGTTTCGCGACGGCGTGTCAAGTGACCCCACATACCAGCAAGCCATTGCGCAAAGACTCTCAACCCGGGAAGGTGTCCCGATTAGCTTGGCAGGATTATTGCCTTTTATTTCAGCGTCATTGATTCAACCTAGCGCGACACGAACACTGACATCGGGGGCAGTTCAAGGAAATACGTTATATACCCAGAACGGGTATAATGTTGCGTTGAACCTCTCTCAAACAGTATTTGATTTTGGCAAATTTGCAGGTCTTTCAAGCGCATCTGCCTTAGCAAAAGGTGCTGACGCGACACTGAGTGCGGCGACTCAGGATTTAATGCTGCGAGTTGCGACGGCTTACTTCACTATCCTTAAAGATCAAGATAATTTGGTTTATATTAAATCCACGCGTGCCGCTTATTACAAACAACTTGATCAAGTCACACAGCAATATCGTGTCGGTTTAAAAACCGTAACTGAGGTTTATACTGCGAAGGCCTCTTATGAAACATCCATTGCAAACTACATTGCAGCTGAAGCCACGCTTGCAACTGACAAAGAAAATTTGCGCGCAATGACGGGCGTGATGTATCCCTCGCTACTGAGATTAAGTGATAGTTTTCCATTGGTGACGCCGGAGCCTGCAGATATCGACGCATGGGTCACCACAGCAGGACAACAAAATTGGTTAATCAAGGCTGCTCAGTTTTCTGCAAAATCTTCAAGAGATATCATTAAGCAACAATTTGCTGGGCATTTGCCTACGATGAATCTGCAAGGTTCTTATGTAGATAATTATTATCGTTCATCGGGCGATCCATTTCTTTTCTCCCGTGGATCCAGCCAAACTCATACCTCATCTGCAAGTATAAATTTTAATATACCGTTGGTTGCGGGTGGTTTAGTCGTCGCACAAACCGCGCAAGCTAAATATAATTATGAAGTTGCGTTGCAACAATTAGAGTTTCAATTACGCAGTACGTTGACTCTAACCCGACAAAGTTATCTCAACGTGGTTGCTGGTATCAGCAAAATTGCTGCCGACAAACTTTCCATTAAATCCAATATTAGTTCCCTACGAGGAATGGAAGCGGGTTATCGTGTAGGTACAGAAATTTTGGTTAACGTATTAAACCAGCAACAAAACGTGGTACAAGCGCAGCAACAATATGCGAGTGATCGCTATGCCTACGTGATCAATTTACTCACCTTGAAACAAGCTGCCGGCACGCTGAGCGAACAAGATTTATTTGCTGTGAATATGTGGTTATCTGAACACACAGGTATTTATGGTGAAAACACTGGCGATATTTCGGATGTCAATTATGAAAATGAAACTGTGTTAAAAACTAATATGAATGACGTGCACTCTAAAGCAAAAAATGCGGCGATTAAAAAACTTAAAACTGCAGCAATTAAAGTTAAAAAAATAAAATAGCGAAAAGAAAGATTGTGAAGGGATTTCATAAGAAAGTTGTATCGGTTTGATAGTGCGAGATGTGATTAAACCACTGTTACTCCGTACCTTACACCTCTGTCGCCCCGCACTTGTTGCGGGGTCTGGAATCAAAAACATAAAAAAGTCATATAAAAAATAATAAAATGTCTTTTTTTATTAGTTAAAGCCCGGACCCCGCAACAAGTGCGGGGTGACAGTGGTTTTGTGGGGTGACAGTGGTTTTGCGGAGTGACAGTGGTTTTGCGGAGTGACAGGTTAGTAGCATACAGCCTGAGCTGCTTCGCTCACACTAACGATATCACTTCGATTCCACTTCCCCCACCAACTGCCGATACTTCTCCAGCAATTGCTCTTCTGTTTCAGGATGCGCCGGATCTAACGGAATACAATCCACCGGACACACCGACACACATTGCGGTTCAGCAAAATGGCCAACACACTCAGTACATAATTTAGGATCAATTTCAAAAATCAATTCGCCCTGATAAATAGCATTGTTCGGGCACACTGGCTCACAAACATCACAGTTAATACATTCATCAGTAATCATTAACGCCATACATTTACCTAGCTAACTTTTTATTTAGCGCATTCAAAACAGTTTCGGGTACAAATTTCCGAACATCACCGCCAAGACAAGCAATTTCACGAATGAAGCTCGAAGAAATATAGGTATAATTTTCAGCCGGCATCAAAAACATGCTTTCAACATTAGGATCTAATTGACGGTTCATACCCGCTAATTGAAATTCATAATCAAAATCCGATACCGCACGTAATCCGCGTAAAATAATATTTGCCTTATGTTCTTTCATAAAATTCATCAATAACGACTCAAACCCATACACTTCAACATTTTTATGCTGCGCCAAGGCTTCTTTTGCAAGTTCAACGCGCTCAGTAGTTGAAAAAAAAGGCTGTTTATTTGCGTTCGCTGCGACCGCTACAATAACGCAATCAAAAATACGTGACGCACGATCAATCAAATCCATATGCCCAAAGGTAATCGGATCAAATGTGCCTGGATAAACGACTATTCTATTCATTTCATCACCTCGTTCCGAACCTGCCGTGGAGGCATATTATAAGCCATAATTTGTAGTTTTGTTGTATAAATTTCTGATCAATGCGATTATGCTATTTCTTTATTATTTGCGTATGAAACATCATGAATCCACAACAACTTCGCCATTTAATGAGCATGGGCATACAACCCTGGCAGTTAAAACAGCCCGTTGAAACCTGCAAAACACCTGACATGGCAGGATGGGATGCCTTACAAGCATCTGTGGCAAACTGCACCGCCTGCGGCCTGGATAAAACTCGCACCCAAGTTGTTTTTGGGGTTGGGAATCGAAATGCTAAGCTCATGATCATAGGGGAGGCGCCTGGTGTTAATGAGGATAAACAAGGTGAACCGTTTGTCGGGCGAGCAGGACAGTTGTTAGATGCGATGCTTGCATCGATTGGCTATGATCGCAACAGTGTTTACATAGCCAATATTTTAAAATGCCGCCCACCGAATAATCGTGATCCCGAACCTCGTGAAGTTGACTTATGTACGCCATTTTTAGCTAAACAAATTGCCTTGATCAACCCTAGCTTGCTGCTGGCTGTCGGCCGCATTGCGGCGCATTTTTTATTAAATACTAAAACGGCCCTTAGTCAATTGCGTGGTGAAATCCATACTTATGGACAGCTTAATACGCCGTTGATTATTACGTATCATCCGGCTTATTTATTGCGTACGCCTAAGGATAAAGCGAAGGCGTTTCAGGATTTGCAATTGGTGTGTAGGACGCTTGAGAAGGAAGGTTGAGATTGAATGATTTTTAGCGGATAATTCTATTACTACCGATTCAACCCACCCAACAATTCATCTTTAAATTTTTCCTTCTTAACCCAAACACACACACGAACTAAATTACCGTTTTCATCGTCATGTGCCAACGCACCCGATTTTTCTTCCGGTGCCAACACCACGCGCAATTTTTGCATTTTAAACTTAGCAACAGACTCATCAGAGGCAATCACCGCTGCTAACGGATCCCAAAAATACCAGGTGTAGTCATCGATCATCGCTCGATTATGCTTCAGAAGTTCAAAACTAAATTTTCCACCTGCCGTCTTAGCTTGTTCTTTTAATTGTTGATAAAACCTATCATCTACAGGTACTTGATTAGTCGCATCCAGCGGCACTAACGTCAATGGAATACCGGATTTAAACACTTCATCTGCCGCTGTTGGATCAAGATAAATATTCCATTCCGCCAAATTATTTTTTAATAACCGATTCACACTACGAAGATTTCCCTCTACATCAACCGCTCCGCCCATAATATAAATCATACGAATTTTATTTTTTATTGCCGGATCTTTCGCAATCGCTTCAGCAATATTAGTCAACGGACCTATCGCTAAAATATCCATCGGTTGCTGGGCATTTTTCAACGTCGTTATTAACAAATCGACTGCTGTTTGAGTATTAGCATTTTTATGTTGTGGCAACAAGCTTGCAGCATCTGACAATGTGTCTGATTCTTTCAAGACACTTGCTGTAAAATGATGATGGCCTTGCACTGGCTTTGAATGGCCTGTTGCAATTGGAATATTGGTTTTGTTAACAAGCTTCAATAAACCTTCAATATTACTCTTTGCAGGCGCACAGTGCGCATTACCATCGCATGCGATTGTGATAGCTTTCACTTCAATATTCGGTTGGTTTAATAAATATAAAATAGCAATCGCATCATCAATACCTGCATCGTTATCAATAATAAATTGACGTGCAGCGCTGGCAGCTGACACTAGCAAAAAGAAAATGCTGCAGATCAAAATTATTTTTTTCATCACAAACTCCTGCGGTCAAAAACTCGCATCGATCAAAGCAACCTGCCGTTGCAATGCGCCGCGATTTTTTTCAACAACACCGAATGCATTCTCACCGGTTTGTTGTCTAACTGTTTCATCTTCAAAAAATTTAATCAGCGTGTTTGCTAATTCATCGCTGTTGTTAACTTTAATCATGCCGCGTGCTGCCAACATAGCATCACTGATTTCTGAAAAATTAAATAAATAAGGGCCTGTGATCACCGGCTTATGCAAAGCCGCCGGTTCAATAATATTGTGGCCGCCTATTGCAACAAAACTGCCTGCCACAAAAGCAACATCGCAAGCTGAGAACATCAACAACATTTCACCCATGGTATCGCCGAGATAAACTGCTGTTTCAATCTCACAAGACTCTCCTGTGCTGCGTCGTATCACCGACAAATTATTTTCTTTAATCATTGCTGCAACAGAATCAAAACGTTCAGGATGACGTGGGACTAAAATTAATAAGGCATTTTTTATCGTGTCTCGTACAACACGATGCGCTGCCAAGATAATTTCATCTTCGCCGGGATGCGTGCTCGCCGCAATCCAGATCGGTCGCATATCTTTAAGCGCCTCACGTAAGATTTTTCCTTTTGTCTCTAAATCCGCAGGTAATTCCAAATCAAATTTCAAACTCCCTGTCACTTTGACGCGCGAAGCTGGCATACCTAAATCAATAAATCGATCTGCGTCTGATTGTCCTTGCGCTGCTAACACGGTAATTGCGGTAAACATTTCGCGAGCTAAAGATTTGACACGTCGATAACCCTTTGCTGATTTTTCTGATAACCGAGCATTAGTGACCACCAAAGGTATACGACGACGCTTAGCCGCAGCAAATAAATTGGGCCACAGCTCCGTTTCCATCACTACGATAACTTGAGGATTCACGCGCTCGATAAAACGAGCAACCATATCGGGTAAATCGTAAGGCACATACGCGTTTAAAACACTCTCGCCAAAAATCGCTTTCACACGTTCAGATCCAGTGACTGTCATGTTCGTCACTAATACAGGCGACTGTGGATACTTTGCCTTTAATTGCTTAATTAATGGAACTGCCGCAATCGTTTCGCCTAATGAAACAGCATGCACCCAGATACACTGATCTAATTGATGAGGGCAATAACCCAATCGCTCAACCCATCTCTGGCGATAAAGCGGTGCGCGACGCGAACGCCACAATAATCTTAAAAAGACAAAAGGCAACGCAAGGTAAAATAATACGGTATATAGATATCGCAAAACGAAAATCCTTTGTTCATTTAAAATAGAGCGTGATTATAGTGAATTCTAATGGAAACAGACACTGTTTATTGGTTATGATTTCGGGACTGTAAGAGGTATAAGCCATGCGTGATTATGTTATTGCTCCATCTTTGCTATCAGCTGATTTTGCTCGCTTAGGCGATGAAGCTGCCAATGTACTAAAAGCCGGCGGCGATATGCTGCATCTTGACGTGATGGATAATCATTATGTGCCTAACTTAACTGTGGGGCCAATTGTTTGCGAAGCATTGCGTAACTTTGGAATTAAAGCGCCGATTGATGTTCATTTGATGACAAAACCTGTTGATCGTTTGATTATTGATTTTGCTAAAGCCGGTGCCAGTTATATTTCTTTTCATCCTGAAGCATCGGATCATGTTGATCGTAGCTTAAGCTTAATTCGCTCGCATGGTTGCAAAGCAGGCTTAGTCTTAAACCCTGCCACCACATTAAGTTGTCTTGACTATGTGTTAGATAAACTGGATTTTATTCTTATCATGTCAGTGAATCCAGGATTTGGTGGACAGCAATTTATTCCTGCTGCGTTTGAAAAACTCAAGCGTGCGCGCCAATTAATTACCGAGAGCGGCAAAGATATTCGGCTGGCTGTGGATGGTGGAATTAAAACAGATAATATTCTAGAGGTTGCCAATGCCGGTGCTGATATGTTCATTGCAGGCTCGGCTATTTTTGGTCAGCCCGATTATTCGAAGGTGATTAGCCACATGCGTCAAGAACTCAAAAAGGCGACATCGCATGGATAGGCCAAAACCCACGGGGGGATTGCATCATGTTGCTCTTTTCGTCAAAAACTTTGCCGCTTGTGAACATTTTTATACCCAACTACTCGGTATGTTAATAGATTGGCGTCCTGATGATAATAATCTCTATCTAACAACTGGCAATGATAATCTAGCTTTGCACCGAGCGCCCGAAGACTTCAACCCTGCAAAACATCAACGCCTTGATCATATTGGATTTTTTTTAGCCGAGCGTGAGGAAGTTGATGTTTGGTTTAACTATTTAAAAGCCCACAACGTCCAGATTAAAGCTTTACCTAAAGATCATCGCGATGGAACCCGCAGCTTCTATGTTGGGGATCCAGATGGTAACACCGTACAGCTGATTTATTACCCTCTTGCAAAAAAACCTTAATATTTGATTACTTAATATTCTCTATCTTAAAATGTGTTTAATTTTTTGCCGATTGCAAGCCTGAATAGGGGGTATAATATCCTAGTGGTTTAGTTTATTAACTAATGGAGGCTCCAATCATGAAAGACAACAAAGACAAAACAACAGCTCCTTTTGGAAAAAGCACAGGCCAAGGTGCCAACATAGGTGGTGGCGCTGCAAAGGGCGGCTACAATCCTAATCCTGGTGGCCAAGTTAACAAACCAACAACCCAAACACCTGGTGGCACAACCAATCTAAATCGTGATAAAGATAAAAACCTAGGTGGACAACAACAACAAAAAACTGGGTGGAAAAAAGAGGATCAAAATAAATAATCAAAGTTAATCTTAGTTTAAAATATAAGTACTAAGTTCCTCGCTTAACCCAACAATTAGCTTTTTTAATTGTTGGGTTTTTTTATGTGGAAACACTGTCATTCCTGCGAAGCTGGCGTCATTGCGAGCGCGAGCGAAGCAA
>JBDTIZ010000046.1:0-11978 GCA_039936115.1 Gammaproteobacteria bacterium | reverse complement strand
TTTAAAAAAAGAAACAACGTTTAAGGGTGGCTTACGCAGAAAACAACGTAACGCATTGATGGATAACAGGTATCTAAACCGCATTCTGGCTGGAATTTAGATGCGTTTGCCCTGCGGCAACAAGGATATAAGTCCATCCATTAAGCTTTCCTTAAGATTACTTTAGTAGAATCATGTGCAAATATAATTAGAGTTTATACACTATATGATTGACAGAACAGGGCCAGTGGCCGGAATTTATGTCACACCGCCTAGCACCCCTAGGAGAACGTCCACCCATGATTTTAAACAAACAGAACATATAGATGGTATTCATCAAGCTATTATCCTGGGTAAATTAATTAAATTCATAGAACTGACTAATCCAAGTAAAACCCAGAAATTTCAAGCATTGTTCGATGGAGGACGTTGTTTTGGATTCTCAACTACTTTTTGTTTAATGGCAAACTCTAGCAAATTAGCTTGGTGGAGTGCTGCTAAAATAGCGATAGTAAGTTGGGATGAAAATGCCTCAACTTTATCCCAAGTTTCGCCTTTACTAGAGGGAGAAACTGATAGTACATTAGGCGCGCTTTTTAGACGTGTTTTAAAATATGTTGCGAAGTATCCAGCTGAGCTAGATAGTAAAATCATTAATCCAAATAAACGCATTGAGGTAATAGCTCCCAATGGAAATATTGAACTTATCAAACAATTAAAAATTATCGGCGGGAATTTTGATCAGTTCGATATAGTTGAATTATTAGATGAAAAAAATATAGAAGACAATGTTTGCTTAATCTGTTCACCAAATCATGCACTAGGGCTTTCGTATATTAGCAATACTTGGGTTCTCCATGATCCTAATTATGACAAGGAATTCTACAAGGTATTTTATAATATTGAGTTTGTAGTAAATGAGATTATAAAGATTTTAGGTAATGCTCTATCTATACATGTTGCATCGTTCAGTAATGATAAAATAATTGAATTTCCATATTATGAACACATGCTTAAAACTAAGCTATCATCGTTAACAATTGGATTTGGATTAGCTTTGATGGCACGTTACGTGCCAGAACATCTCGAAAATGCAGTTGATAGCACTGCAGAATCTAAAGCAGGTTGCGACCAAATTGCTGATGCACTAGTTGCAAAATGTGGAGAAATTACAGCATTTGATTCAATTTGGCGATATACACGAGCCCTCTCACCAAGCACTACTTTAGTGCCTCAGAGTTTTGTGAAAATCATAAAGTATTGTCTTACTGCAGCGCATGGCTTAGAGATGGTGTTAAAAGTGTTGTCTGAAAAAGATGAAAGTGGTTCAACGGGATGGCACAATACCAAATTTTATGTCACAAAACATGTGAGTTTTTTTGGAAAGATGATCAGAGCAAAAGCATCGCCCGTAAAAAAAGCTATTCTTGATGCAATTGCAACAGCCATAAATAAAATTGATACAAACACCTTGGAGCGTGTAGTGAATCATCTCTATGAAGCATATAAATCAGAAGATTCAGTGTATCGCCATCTAAGTATAAAACCGAGTGCATTTTGTGGTGGTATAAAAAAAACAAATATTTCCAAGGAATTGCTAGTTATCTTGGAGAATGAACTTAACTCGCGTACACATGAAGAGAAGAGAACATTGTTACTTGATGTTGAAAATTCACCGCGATCAGTATATTAATAATATTAAGTTACTTGTCATAGCGAGATCAGGTAAAATTAATCCCTATTTTATACTATGTAGATAAATTATGTATCCCTCACCAAAAAATGATTCGAATAAAATGAAACACTTGCCTACTGATGCGATCGATAAAGCAGAACAGTCTATTCGAGATATTCTATCGTTTGCGATGTCGCATACGCCTGATCGTGCTGCAATAATCGTCTCAGACACTCTGTCTCCTCTCGCAGTAGCGCTTACGGATGCCTATCGACGTTGTCTCCCAGAGGCAAAATTTATAGACTTTTATGCAGTATCACCTGAAGAAGTGACTGCGGTATTTGAAACATTATCGCCTTTAGATTTAGTCGTGCTTATTCAATCGACGAGCTTTCGTCTTGATGCGTTTCGATTGCGTGTTGAGCTTTTCAAAAAATTACTCAAAGTGATTGAGCATCCGCATCTCGTCCGTATGACGGATTCAGAAGCGTTATATTATATTGACTCATTAGCATACGATTCTGTGTATTATCGTGGTGTTGGCCATGCGCTGAAAAAATTAATTGATCAAGCAAGCGGTGCGATTGTTGATAGCGGGGGAGAACAACTCGTTTTTGGTTCACGTCTTGAACCAGCGAAACTAAATATAGGCGATTATACCAATATGACAAATATTGGCGGTCAATTTCCCATTGGTGAAGTATTCACTGAAGCACAAGATCTTGAATCAGTGAATGGACGAGTTCGTATTTTTGTGTTTGGTGACACGACATTTTCAGTCAATAGACCTGAAAAACCCATTACACTTGTTGTGACTAAAGGACGAGTAACAGATGTCATAGATTCCACACCTGAGTTTGAAAAAGTGCTTGCGAACATTCGTGCAGATGAAGGCGAAGTGTGGTTGCGTGAATTGGGCTTTGGCATGAATCGCGCTTTTTCACGAGATAGGATCGTCAGTGATATTGGGACTTACGAACGCATGTGTGGCATCCATCTGTCATTAGGTGCAAAACATGGCGTATATAAAAAACCAAATTTAAGACGAGCAGATACCTGGCATCATGTTGATGTTTTTGCTGTGACCGAGTGCGTGTATCTTGATGATGTGGTTGTTTATAAAAATGGTGCTTGGCAGGTTTAGAATTAATTATTGTCTATTACAGCATTTTTAGAGAAAATGCGGGCTAATTTTTTCTAAAATGAGGCAAAAAATTTAGCAGCTGAGAAAAACTCACCTTAACCAACTCTTTAGAATCGAATTGAAATTCAATATCCTGCCAAAATACAAATTCATCCTCTGTACCACTATCCAGACAATGCATAAGAGAGACCAAACTCTCCTGGCTAATTCAGAATTTTTGTGGGGTTCGGGGATGTATTTGGCAGAACGGTTACCTTATACTAGATAACTTCCTATTAGCATATATTTGTACAGCCGGCAGACTTAGGGCCTTTTTGATGTAAGTAAAGGAGTTTGAGCGTTATCATTATTAAATTCATCATCCCTTGGAGCGGTTAAGAGTCTGTTAGGCCCATCCTCTCTCTTTTGCTCTTCTTTACCTTCCTGACGAGGTGCAAAGGTAGACAGTAAAATAGGAGGGGACTGTTGCAAAAAAATATTTTGCCACAAAAATTCTAAAAATAATTTCACAATTCAATTACGCAGCCAATCCAAATAAACTGCGGACGAAGCTATTCTGCATAGTTTTTTGAAGAACCGTTCGGCAGCTTTTTTATTGCGGTTTCGGCTTAACATCCAATCTAACGTGTTGCCTTCTTTATCAATGGCGCGATATAAATAATGCCAAACGCCTTTTATTTTTATATACGTTTCATCAAGCTTCCATGAATCGCATGTGCTTTTTAAATAAGGCTTCGTTCGTTTACTGATTTCAGGCGCGTACTCTTGAGCCCAGCGAAAAATAGTAGACCGATCAAGCGCAAAACTTTTCTCTGCTGCAATCACTTTTAAGTCACGATAGGACAAGGCATAACGTGAATACCATGTTACTAGCCAAAGAATCACTTCTCCTACAGCATGCTTCGATTTAAATGGTTTTGATTCGTCTTTGTGCTTTTTACTAACCATGAGTATCAGTCTCAACTTCAACGGGTCGCACAGATTAGCAAAAAAGAGTTTTTTTGCAACAGCGCCTCATTATCATCGCAGGCCCTTAATGGTGCAGGGAAAACAACCGCAGCACCAGCCCTGTTAGGCCAAGCATTGCAAATCGATCATTTTGTCAATGCCGATGCTATTGCCGCAGGACTCAGCGCTTTTACACCTGAAAAAGCAGTCATTCAAGCGGGCAAAACAATGTTAGAACGAATGTATTATTTAGCAAATAATAATGAAAATTTTGCCCTCGGCTTGCCTTTTCTTCGAAAAAATGGAATCATTTTTGAAATAACAGATATGAGACAAGTGTAGCCTATGATGCTTTCGTCTTTATTGTTTTGAAAGCAGATAATACTTTATCACGATTTTTATTTAAATCAATAATCGGATGAGGGTAACCTGACTGAGCTGCAATCAGCGGTAAGTTGCTGTAAGGTGCATGAATCGATTTTTTATCAAAGTCACGGAGTTCAGGACAATACTGCAAGATAAATTTTCCATCCGGATCGAAGCGCTCACTCTGACGGATAGGATTAAAAATTCGGAAATAGGGCGCTGAATCAGTACCCGTCGAAGCGCACCATTGCCAACCCCCATTATTTGCTGCTAAATCACCATCGATTAAACGTGACATGAAATATTTTTCACCGAGCCGCCAATCAAAAAATAAATTTTTGGTAAGAAACATGGCTACGATCATGCGGAGTCGGTTATGCATCCAACCTGTAGTATTTAACTGGCGCATCGCTGCATCAATTAAAGGGTATCCGGTTTGACCTGTTTGCCAAGCCCGCCAGGATTTTTCATCAAACTGCCACGGCAAATATTCAGTTTCTTCTTTGTAGGCTTTATTTTTAGATATGCGTGGTACAGTAACTAAAATATGCTTGTAAAATTCTCGCCAAATTAATTCGCCCATCCAGGCAATCGCTCCTTTATTACCCGTGTATAATTCATTTTGGTTAAAATCAAGTGCAGCTAAAAAGCATTGACGTGGTGAAATCATGCCACTGGCAAGATAAGGAGATAATTTGCTTGTGCCTTCCCGAGAAGGAAAATCACGTTCTTTATCATAATGAAGTAAACGCTTATCAATAAATTTCTGTAACCGTTTTTTTGCGATCTGTTGGCCAGCGGGCCATTCTTGTGGTGTTATTTCAGATTTGAAATTAGACAAAGAAGTGGGGATCGTAGAAGATGGGACTGCCATATCCAGGGTAAATTGTTTTTTCGGTGCAGGAAATTGCTTAATTTCTTGTTCACTAAATTCTTTATACCAAGCGCGTTTATAAGGTGTGAAAACACTAAAATGATTTCCTAGTTGAGTTTTTATAGAACCAGGAGGCAGGATAACTTGATCATCAAAGCTATAAACTTGTATTCTGTTTTTAAGCAGGGAATTTTTTACTATGGCATCACGTTTTTGTTCGTTCACTTCATACTGACAGTTGAAATACAAAGCATCTGCTTTAAGATGATCGATTAATTTTAATAATTCCGATGCTGTGTCAGCAGTATTTGCTATATCAAGTATCATAAAGGGTATATTAAGCTTTTGTAATTCTTCATGAAGTGCGGTCAATCCACGCAGGGTGAATTCAATGCGGCACGCGGCTGTGTCATGTTGCATCCACAGATTTGTATCAATGATATAGACAGCGGCTATACCATCTTTACATCGCAAAGCAGCATAATAAAGCGCAGTATTATCAATAGTTCTGAGATCTTCACGAAACCAAACAAGTCCACGCATAATTTAGATTTCCAGAGCATTAGTCGGATACATTTATTTTTAAAAGCTGGGAATGACCAAGTGATTATATCGTATTCAAGCATGAGTTAAAAATATTTATGTTTGGTCACAGTTCTGATAAATGTCAGCTATGATTGGCGTTTTTTCGTAACCTTGCATAATTAGCTTATTTTGGCTTTTTTCAAAATTTTGGACGTACGTCTGCTAAGCTGACACACATCATCTTATTCAAGATGCTGCAACCGATGATCGCCTCTTGTTGCTAACTTAAAAATTCTCTCGCATGCAGCGTATTTCCAAGAATGCGTTTGCAACGTCCAATCGCACATTCAGAATTATTGCGATTACCATAGCGATGCTGTGTTTGCCAAGCGCTAGGTTGTGTCGCAAATCAGATGTCATTAGTGTATCCTGCGCCAAAAAACCACACGGGATGGAATCAATGATCAATTTCAAGGGCCGACACTTCATGAAAGATATCATACTATTACTTGTACGCTGGTATTTATCTTATGCATTGAGTTATCGCGACATTGAGGAAATGATGTTTGAAAGAGGAATTAAAGTCGATCACTCAACTATTAATCGCTGGGTTATACATTACTCTCCATTACTTGAAGAAGAATTCAGAAAAAATCATAAAAGAAAAGTTGGTAGTAGTTGGCGCATGGATGAGAGTGTGCTGCAGCAAGCAGCATAAAAGATGGAAGCAGACCTTCTGCAATCGATTTACAGGAATTGATTGCAACCACTATAAGCGGCATTGTTGAAAAGACTCTGTCGTGAGCGTTATAGAAAAGGCATAGGAATATGTCAGGTGTAGATCAAGAAGACGAACACAAGTGAATCACCGTTCAAGTGTCGAAATACGAGATGGTGTCAAAATTGGGGAGTTCTCGTTGCCCTAAGATAAGTCTAGCGGACACCTGTTTACTGGCTAGATGGCATCCGGCATAGAGGTGGCGTGAGCTTGATCTGGGCTTTTATGTTGAACTGCAGGAACCTGCATAGTAATGCAAAGAGAAAGGCGCAAGCAGAGAACCTGTGAGGCTGAAAATATCAATGTGCTATGCAGGGGCGGACAAGCTTGTAGTAGTGTTGAAGTTACGGTAATCGTAATGGAGCGAAGAGGCTTGACCATTTAGCTAAATACGAACAATCAACTAAACAATTTTGTTTAGAAGGAATTTTTTGAAAGAAGCAAAGCCATTTGAAATTTCAAAGAAACTCGTGTTTCAAGCATACCAAAAAGTAAAAGCTAAAGGAGGAGCAGCTGGAATAGATGAGGAATCACTCTCAGATTTTGAACGCGACTTGAAAAATAATTTGTACCGCTTATGGAATCGTATGTCATCAGGCAGTTATTTTCCACCGTCTGTGAAAGCAGTTTCTATTCCAAAGAAATCAGGAGGCGTAAGAATTTTGGGAGTTCCGACTATTGCAGACAGAGTTGCACAAACAGTGGTTAAATTAGAACTTGAGCCAACACTTGAGTCTATATTTGATGAAAACTCTTTTGGTTATCGTCCAGGAAAATCGGCGCATGATGCCATTGCAATAACAAGAGCGCGATGTTGGAAATATGATTGGGTTGTTGAATTTGATATTAAAGGCTTATTTGATAATCTTGATCACAATTTATTGATGAAAGCATTGCGTTACCACTGTGATAATAAGTGGATATTGTTATATGTAGATCGATGGCTTAAAGCAGCGCTTGAAGACAAAGATGGTAACAGTACCCTACGTAATAAAGGCACTCCCCAAGGGGGAGTCGTGAGTCCAATTCTGGCAAATTTATTTCTCCACTATGCATTCGATGCATGGGTTAAAAGAGAGATGCCAAACATTCCATTCTGCCGCTATGCTGACGGCACGCCGGTACAGGCGTGAAACAAATGGGGTGAAAGTCCCCTGACTTCAATTGTCTATTCGGGAGTCTAGCAGGAGGTTGAGTTTGCGGAGTGATCCGTAGGCTTAAGTTACCTTGAACGGTAAATGCAAAGCAGCGGGCTGCAACAAAAATGAATCCAAATGAGTCTCGTTATACGAACAAGCACTTGCCGACCATATCGTCGCAGAGGTAAGGCTGACAGGGGATGGAATTTAATAGACATTAATCCATTCTACGGGTGCCGGGATATTAGGAGTTGCACGCTGTGAATGTTTCACGTCGTAGGCCGGGAGGTCTGGTATGAATTCAGTTGGCCGCTGAAAACTGATCTGTATAAGGAAAACCGAAGTCAGTGATGGTCATACCAGAATTCCGCGGGGTTCATAGTACCGTTAGTATCGCTTGGGAAACCAAGGGAGAGGAAAGGAACCCTGCTTCAGTTAATGAGACTTGAAGGAATTGAGGATGTCTGATTGCTTAATAGCTAAGAACGGAATAAATAAAGTCCGGCAACTCCAGAGAGCTCTATATTGTAAATCCAAGCAAGAAAAGGAAGTTAGATTTTATAGTTTGTACGATAAAGTTTATCGAGAAGATGTTCTTTGGGAAGCTTGGCGTCAAGTCAAGACCAACAAAGGCGCACCTGGAATCGATAGTAAAGCAATTGATGATGTAGTAGCTGAAGGTGAAGGACTGGTAATTAGCAAATTGCAAAAGCAGTTATGCAATCAAACGTATCAATTTTCTCCGGTCAGGCTGGTAGAAATACCTAAACCGAAAGGTGGCACAAGACCCTTGGGAATTGCGACGGTAGAAGATCGCATAGTGCAAACAGCAATGAAAATAGTTATTGAACCAATATTCGAAGCAAACTTTCATGATTGTTCTTACGGATATAGACCTAAGCGGAATGCCAAGCAAGCGAGTTTGGCGATACGCGAGGATTTATATCAACAAGCATGGTCTGTAGTTGAAATTGATTTTAAATTCTATTTTACAAGCATCCCGCACGATAAGTTGTTAAAGCTTATTAGTCGAAAGATTGCTGATGGAAGTATGATTAAATTAATAAAACAAACACTCAAAGTGGGAATAATGAATAAAGGAAATATTGAGCCAACGAAAATCGGTGTACCACAAGGTTCGCCAATTTCACCGCTGTATAGCAATATCTACTTAAATGTCATTGATCAAGTGTGGCATAAAAGAAATTATCCAGAAAAGTTGGGGGCAACTCTACACCGGTACTGTGATGATGCAATTCTAGTGTGCCGCAGGAGTGCAGCCCCTGCATTAGAAGCGTTTGCTGGGATAGCAAAGAAAATGGAGCTCGTTATTAACCAGGAAAAGACCCGCGTTACAAAATTAATCGACGGATTTGATTTTATCGGTTACAACTTTGTGAAACGGAAAAGCCCAAAGAGTGGAAGAATGACGATCTACATATTTCCATCAAAGCAAGCGCAACAAAATATTCGTAATAGATTAAAATTTTTGACTAATAGACGAGCGCCAATTAAACCGAAAGAATTTACTAAGCTAGTCAAACCAGTTGTGATGGGATGGGTAAACTATTTCAAGCATACAAATGCTAGTGATGCATTCCGACGGTTACAGCGTTTTATCGATATCCGTTTTCGAAGATACTTAAACCAACGAAGCAAAGGCCGTGGTTTTGGATGGAACAGATTTCCAAATAGCACGCTCTACACAATGGGAATGGTCTACATTGGTAGTGGCATGATTGAGTATCCTAAAAGACTTGCGCATGGTTTATGATGAAGACTGTCGGACCGCCGTATTCGGGGAAACTGAACGTACGGTGGGATGAGAAGGGAATGATAGGCAAACCAGAAATGGTGCTGAATCATTCCTTTACTCTAGATGGTGTATTACACTGTCGGAGTCAAAAACAGGCAGAAGAAATATTAAAAAAAATTACCGAACGATTTCTCAACTGTGGACTTGAAATTCATCCAGAAAAGTCTGGGATTATTTATTGTAAAGAAAAAAATCGCACGGCTAGTTTTGAACGCATTAGTTTTGATTTTCTGGGCTACACGTTCAGGCCAAGACGCTGCGTGAATAAACAAGGATTAGTGCATCCAAACTTTCTACCTGCGATAAGTCGCACCTCAAAGAAGGCGATCAATCAAGAAATCAGGAGCTGGCATATTCAGCTAAAGAATGAGAAATGCTTACTTGATTTTTCTAAGATGTTTAATGCAGCTTTAATAGGTTGGTACAATTATTATGGGCGATTTTATCCATCGGAAATGTCTAGTATCTGGCGAAGCTTGAATTGGTACCTGATTCAGTGGGTACGAAGTAAATATAAGCGGTTTGCTTGGCATAAAAGTCGAGCAAAAGAATTTCTCGGTCGTTTAGCGAAAACAAACCAAACTTTATTTTTACATTGGAAACTTGGAGCATATCCAAAAGGCTTAAATGGTGGGAGCCGGATGAGCTGAAAAGTTCATATCCGGTTCTGAGAGGGGCTGAGGCTGAAATGCCTCGGTCTACTTACCCGTACATAAAAATAAAAGGTACGTGGCATTATTTATATCAAGCTGTTGATAAAGAGGGTGCAACGATCGATTTTATGTTGTCAAAAAATCGCGACGAAGCAGCTGCAAAAGCCTTTTTTATTAAAGCAATTGGATCAAGTGGTTTACCTGAAAAAATTACAATTGATAAGAGTGGTGCTAACAACGCAGGAATCAACGCGATTAATTTACAACTCATTGCACTGTCATTATTAGGATGCGTCTTATTACAAATTGAGATTAGACAAATTAAATATTTGAATAATATCATTGAGCAAGATCATCGTGGTATTAAACGTATCACTAAACCGATGATGGGATTTAAAGCGTTTCACTCAGCAGAGGCAACTCTTGCTGGAATTGAATTATGTCGCATGTTGAAAAAAGGACAGCATAGTCACTCAGAAAATACATTTGCTTTTGAGCATTTTCACGCATTAGCAGCATAGTTACGCCTAGGGATGGTGCGTTTGTAATTTTTAGTTAGGTTAAAAAAATTTGCGACACAGCCCCGCTTTCTAGGATAATGTTCATTCGCCCAAAGTGACGCATCAATTGTTAGCGAAGATAGTAGGAAATTCATTGGCGAGTCAGATGAGTTCGCGCTAGGTATCACTTCAGTGTGGGGGCTAAGATAATTTTGTCAATTCCGCGCGTTCTTTTAGCGCGGAATGCGGAATCTTAGTGACTACTTCTTAGCATGTATAGCTGTTACATTTGACGAGCTTGTTGGCGCACTTTTTGATTCATTTGATTTGTGTGGTGTAAATACAGAAAGATGTCTAACTAAAATATTGTAAAACTCATCTCTTTTGGGATTATGTAAAGCCTGCTCATGCGAGGAAACCTCCTTTGTAGTTACGAGTGGTTGTTCAAACTTAGCTTTTTGAGTTTCTAAGATATCTTTTAAATCTGTTTCTGTCTTTGCTTCTGCAAAAACGGGTAACAGACTTTTGGCTCTGTTTCCGTGAGAAGAAATCCATTTTTGGCCGTACGTTTCCATTTCTTTTAAAAGTGATTCTTTTTTCTGGCAAAGTGAATGTTTCCTTATTATATCTGTGGCGTTTCCTACTAAATAATCAACTACTATCAAACTAACATCTGAAACAAGATGGGTTTTTAATAATGTAAACTCACCTAAAAATAGAAAATCTTGCATCGGTAGAGATTGAGAGAAGATATAATCAGCGGTGGTTTTATCAAGCATACAACCAATCATTAAATCTTCGATTCGGACGAGAGAAGGATCTATCTTTGGAGGTGATCTATGATTTGAAGCAGGTTTTCCCACCACAGCGCCGTAAGAAACCAAAAGATCTACCATCGATTTGGAAGGAGACTTTGCGTACTTATCTCCCTCAAATGAATAATTGTATCCATTTACAGGGGCATACCTAACCGTACCAACGAAACTCTGGCATTCCATTTCAACGTTGTAGCTACCGCTAGTATATGTATCATTTTTTTCGAAATCCATTGAATGGATAGCATTAGGATTAGCCCCCTGCTCAAGAAGCTCTTTAGCTGTAATTTGGTTTTCTGCCGTAACTGCAATAGCTAATTGGGCATTTTTAGATTTTTGCTTAATTATTTGTTCTTCCAATAGTTTTTCTTGGCTGCTAACTATAGTTCGATATTTACGTGTGTACATTGATATTCTCCCGGATTTTATTGTTCAATATTAGGTATTATATTGAACAATACTTAACATATTATTAAGATTAAGATGCGAGAGAAAGAAGATGCATTTAATGCCAGTATATACAGAGAGATATGTAAAAAAATTAACTTCTGCTAATCTGGCCGCCGAATTATAGTAGAGACAGTTACAACTTGATGAGCCCTATGTAAAAATTAAATGTGTTTGGCATTATTTATATCGGGTTCTGTCGCAAAAACCATTAATTTGCTAAAATCCCGCCTCTAAAAATAATCAGGTTATAGAAAATGATAAGTTTTAAATGGAGGCATTTCGAAAGAGAAATTATTTTACTGGTTGTTCGTTGGTA
>JBDTIZ010000045.1:0-17265 GCA_039936115.1 Gammaproteobacteria bacterium | reverse complement strand
AGTTTATGCAATTGTACAGCTAAGTCAGTATCAAGAATAAATGGGCGGCCATAACGGTTAGGCAGTTTTGATATGCTATCTATCGCACGGAAGTATCGAGTGAAATCAGCTGTCAGTGACATCTCTGGAGGATCCAGTGTTACAATACGTCCCCCGCTAAAATCCTTATATCCGCGTCCTGTAGGATCAGTGATGACACAATGCGTGGCCGTTGTTCTTTCTGCAAACAGTGCAGTATAGGTAAAAACGCCACTTTGAGCGTGTGATTTTAATCGCTCTGCTTTTGTCAGTATTTTCTTGTTAGCAAGATGATCACTAGAATATAGCGAGACAGTTATTTTGCCCGTGCCTTGAAGATGGACTAAATTTTTATTATAGCAATCTCGGACAATTTCATCATTTTTAAAACGATCTTTATATTGATTGAACTTGGCGCTCGTATACAAATCAAGATCAGTGGTTAACTCTGATTTACCTTCCAATACATCAGGGATTGCACTTCCGCCAATATAATTTTCAAATCCAAACAAACGATCGAATACATAGTTAACAACGTCAGGTGTATTCATTGTGAAAGAAAATTTTTCTTCCGGCAATCCTGATTCAATGACAATTTGTTTTTTGTTCTTAGCTTCAGATTCCTTTTTTAGTTGTTCTGTTTCAGCTTGCTGTTTGGCTTCTTGAGTCTTTAGTCGAGCTTCTTCTTGAGCTTTAGATTTAGCCAGTTCATCTTGGGCTAATTTTTCTTGTAGAAGTCGTTCTTTTTCTTCTTGTTCGGCTTTTAGTCGAGCTTCTTCATCAGCCTTAGCCTGAGACCGTGCTTGCTCTCTCTCTTCTTCTGCTTTTGCTTCTTGCTGAGCTTTAACTTTAGCCTCTTCAGCTGCTTTCTCTGCTTCTTGCTTTAATCTTTTTACTTTAGCTTTTTCTGCTTTCTTTTGAGCTATTTTAGCTGTTTTTTCTGCTTCTTTTATTTTATTTTCATCAGCTAATTTACGCTCTTCAGCCTCGCGTTCCTCTTGCAAACGCTTGTCTTCTTCTGCTTTTTTAGCTTTATTTATTTTTGCTATTTCCTGTTTTTGTTGTTTTTTAGCAGCCGCTTCTTTTTGTCGATTTTCCTCAGCTAATCGTTTCTTTTCAAGACGTCGCGCGTTGTCTTCAGCTTCTTTGGCTTCTGCGAGCTTCTTTTGTTCTTCTGCAAGTTTATTTTGTTCTCCCTTAGCTTTTTTTGCTGCTTCTTTCTTTGCAAGTTTTTCGGCTTTTTCACGTTCTGCCATTTCATCATTGAGTGATTTTGTTTCGGGTACTGCCGCAGGTGTTGGAATAGTCTGCTGTAGTACCTCTTGCGTTGTTTGGTTTAATTTAACTAGTGGAAAGATTGACTGTATTAATTTATGGATGGTCAATTCATCACTAGAGCTCGTACCATCACGTTTGGAAGCATGCAGAAGAGTGCTGGCAACGCTCGTTTGATAGCTTACATGATCTGCAGCATTTGGTTTAAAATATGAGTCGCCTCTTTCGTAACATGTTTTCGCGTCATCAAATTGTTTATTCATGCAAAGTAAATCAATCTTTGCAGTAAAATATTGGACAATAAAACTGGTTGGAATTTTGATTGGACATACATTTGTCTGTATTAACCAAAGCGCAACATCCAGATAATCCAAATATTCTTGTTTGAATTTTTTACCCTCTAGAATATATCTGCATATTGCAATCGCACCATAACAAGTTCCTAAAGTAGGCTCTAGAGCAGAAAGCGCATAATAATCTTTAAGTGCGTTGGCATGATCTTGTTTTCCCCAATGAGAAAAAGCAGAATTAATTAACTCAAATGACTTAAATGGGCTAATAGGTAACTTCGGTGCGCCTCGAACAGGCGTAATTTTTTCACATTGATTGAAGGCGATTCCGACGGTTGCTACATATCTAGCAGGGTAGGTATTATCAAAATCTTCTCTAATACCCTTAAGGATATTTGCTTTTGCTTCTGCCAGATTGTTTTGGGCGAGATAAATTTCACTGCGTAGAAAATAATAATAGGCAATTCTTTTTGTATTATGAGAAGCCTGACTTCGCTCAAACGAAGTAGCGGAATCTAGTGATTTAAGAGCATCTTCATAGCGAGCCAGCCCGAGGTAGGCCTGAATTTTGGTTAAATAAACTAAATAATCAATTTGGTAGTCTTGTTCAATTGAATCAATGATAGAAATAGCGCTTAATTGCAGTTTGTGATTCTGGCTCTTACAGAAATCTATGGCTCGCACAACAAGATCAGCTGCACCTTTGAAGTCATTTTTCCCCTTTTTTTTCATTGACGCATAATCTTCCAGTGATCTTGAAATACGTTCAACCTTCTTATTACGATCGACATCATGAGCAGTGTAATTGATAAATTCTGGCAATGTGGTAATTAACCCATTATTTACTGATTTAGTTTTTTTTGATTCGGTTGCGGTAATATTTGGTTTGTTCGCAGATTTATGTTTTTCCGAGTCATGTTTCACTGTAGTTTTACTTGCAGAGGCAGACTGAATATATCCTTCTACAGAGGGAAGCATTTTGCTAGATCCAACCTTGTAGAGAGTAAGTGAAAAATTATCTAATTGCGCTATATATTCTAAATTTTCTTTTGATGTATCTGTTTTATCTATGAGTGAGCCGATGCTTTCAATAATACATTTCACATATTGATCTCTATTCTCTGGCAAAACGTAACTCAGCCCAATTTTAAATGTAGACAAGGCTTCTTCGTTAATTTTTTTAATTTGGCATAATAAATGAATTTTTTGTGCATAAGCAGACAGTACAATTATTTGATTTCCACTCGAGGTTTCGGTTCTCATTAGCCAAAGTGCAACATCCAGATAATCTAAATAATCTTGCTTAAATTTTCTATTTCCCATGTTGTAAAGACAATCAGAGATGCCTGCATAATAGCCACCGCATGCAGGCGCCGCCTTAACAAGCTCATAAAATAATTTAAGAGCGACTATATAATTTCTATTTCCATATTCAGAAAATGCCAGTTCACTTTGAATCAACATGCTGTCCATATTCGGCATGTCTTCAGGAGATTTAGAGGGTTCGTCCGATAGGTTTTCACACCGGCTGAATGCAATTCCAACTATCATTGCTCTCTGTAAAGGGTATGTTCCGTACGGGTCGAGTCTAATTCCCGTTAAAATACTTTCTTTGGCCTTACTCTTTTCTTTCAATGCAAGATAGGCCCCAGCTTGAGAAAAATATAAATAGGCAAGGTTCATCCGATTGGGAATATCAAATTCTTTTTCCCTATAAATTGCAATATCAATAGAGTCAATCGCTGCTTGATAGTCATTTCTTTTGTAAAAGTTTTTCATTTTGTATATTTGTGTTAAAACATCTAGTCGACCGCATTTAAGACCTGCTCGCTGAAAAAGATCTGCGATTTGAGAGCTATCACTACCTTTCCTACTACTTAATTCTATGGCTTCGTAAATAAGTTGTGCGGCGCCAGCACTATCTACTGGTCTTTGATTACATTTATTTAATGATTTTTCAATTAATTTTAATTTTTCCGTTTTCGATTTGGCGTTGGCGAGATAATTTATAAAATCTGGTATCCCGTTTTCATCTACTGTAATTACTGTAGCCGATGTTGATCTCCGAGTTTGTTTTTGCTCGGGCTCTTTAGATTTATCTTTTGGAATTTCTTGCGATTGAGGCTTAGCTATAAATTTTTCGTTAAGATGCTTTGGAAGAATGCTAGCTGCAAATTGAAATAATTTTTGTTGTAGATCACTATTACACTTTGGCTTATTAGCCGTCCCGCCTAGTTGTTTGGCGACACATTCTTGATAAGTTTGTTTATCTGCGAGGGTAAAATATTCTAAACCCATTTCATAACATACCTTAGCTTCTTCATATTTATCCAGTAAACAGAGTCGAATCATTTTGATTTCGTAAAGCTCTATCAGGAAACGTATAGGTAATGATGACCCTTTGGTTCGAGTTAACCAGATAGCAAGGTCAAGATAATCTTCTAAGTGTCCTTGAAACTCACCGCCAGGAATCTTATGGCAACAAATGGCTAACATGGCATATATTTCACTTTGCACAACTTTATATTTCAGTAATTCCTTGGTGAGACTTATTGTTGAAGCGTATGATTTAGCATGAAAATCTGCAATTGCTTGATCCCATTTTGCATAAGTCTCTTTCTGCGTAGCAGCTGAAAGTGGTTCACTAGAAAGGATAATTTGTGATCCGGTTTCAGCTAAATTAAAGTTGACCCCAGCTACTTGGCTGAGATTAGCGGGATAGGTTCCTCTAGGATCTAATCGAATGGCCGTCAATATATCTTCTTTTGCAGCAGCAAAATCTTTATTGGAAGATGCAATATCAGCGCGCGAAAGATAAAAATACATTTGCGCCAATTTGTTAGAATTATTATTTTCAGATTCAATTGCTAAATTAAGATATCGAGTTGCAGCCTCCTCATCATTGAGACAGCGAAAGTTTCTAAACTGATGAGCATAGCTTAAGGAATCCAGTTCGCAGATGACTGCTGCTTGTGCTATAGATTTAGCGGCATGGTGTAATGCCCACTGTAAATCAGTACCTAGTGTGATGAGAGTTATTCCATCGTGAATCAATTTCGCTGCTCTAGAAAAATCAGCGTCTTTGGAGTTACATTTACGTAATGAAGCTGCAATAAGCACGACTGCACGTTCAGAATCATTTACATCCTCAAGATAATTAATAAAACTCGGCAACTTCGGCATGTTTTGGTAGAGAGCTTCAATGATTTCCGCTGTCGCTTTTTGTTCGTCTAATGTTGATTTTTCTTCAACGTAACTATCTAGCTTCGCTGCCAACTGATTGCATAATTTAGCAAAACCAGGCCTCATTGATTGCTGCTCTTTAGCACTGTCTCTAAAGAAATCACAGATGTTATGACTTTCTGCACCTTGTGCGTGCATTTTGAATAACTGATAGGTCTGAACACAATCATCAAGCCAGCTACGATGCTGAATACGCATCAAACAGACACATTTTTTCATAATGCATACTAATGCAGTTTCACTAGATAGAATGCAAATTCCTGTGTAATGCAACCATAAAGCTATATTGAGATCGATTAATACAAGGTTAATCATGGGTAATATTTCATACTTACTTTGATTTTCCATGATAAAAGAATTACAAGCAGCACGATTTATATAAAGTTGACCGTCTTTTGGATGATGATAAATCAAGGCCTTGAAGTATTTACGTGCGCTGGTGTATCCCTCAAGTGTGTTTTGATCGAATAACATCTTGGCAGTTGCAGCTAATTTTTCAGTATCAGAAGGCACCTCTTTTTTTTGTAACTTGAGATTACATTCGTGAATTTTATTTATAATTGTCAACGCTAACGAATTTGTTTCTGCCAAACTGGCTTTTTTACTAAGCTCAACTACAATATGAGATACAAAATAGTTTTGCGCTTTAAGATATTCTTTTTGTTCAAACAGTTCATTGGCAAGATCGAGATGGTTTGTAAAATATTTTGTGGATTCTCTATTTTCATTATTACTTTCTTTACCACTACCAGTTAACATGATGATTACCTTTATATGTATATGTGCCCTAAGTCCATGATGGGTCGTGTTTAATGAAATTTATTTTACTAGAATCCATTATCAATCATAGACGGATCTCCGTGTCCACCCTTTGCCTAGCCTCGAGCTATTATCGCAGACAAACACATAGGCTCACTCAGGAGTTCAGGTTACTAGTGTACTTAATTATTCGCTAGAAATGAGAGAGGAAAGAATGGTAATCTTTTGATCTGCTAGATTCAATGAAATTTTGATCGATTTATAAATATGGATTATTTATTTGAGTACAAATGGCATTACAAACAGTTACTTATTTCAACCCATTAAATAAGTGCCATTGACATTAAGTAAAACATATTTTTGTTCTGAGTTAATTTTTCCATGCCTTTTGAATTTGACGAGCATCATAAAACAGTTCAATTTTAAAAATTAATGTGTCCTGAAAGGTCGCCGTCATTGTAAACGCTATTGTTTAGAATGCGTTTTTGGACGTGACCGACCCTGATGATACTTCTTCGCCCTATCCCCGTGGAACGAAGGTGCTTGCCCCACTTAAACTCAGTAGCTTCAATGAAGCGGCCATTAAGCATTATTTGATAAACTCGATAGACACCATAAAAAAGACGCCAATATTTACGAAAATGATCTTCTTGTGATGGGTATGCATGTTGAACATTTTCTCCAAGATAATCCAGGTACAGAAAAAGCAAAACAATTAATGATGGTATATTTAGAATATTTTTTAGATGAACGAAATGAAAATGGATCCGAACCTTTCGCTACTGCAGCTGGCCTAAGCATACAAAGTTTTTTACAAGTACGAGATGAATTGTTTCTTTGCAATAAAGAATATGGACTTATACTAAGTCATGAATTGCATATGAAACAACTCGATCAGTATAAATCTTTGGTTGAGAGTCGTGACCCTAATCCTCTCGAAGAATCATCATCCACTCAATTCGCTCATATTGATATAAAACCAAGCCAGCAATTGGGCTCCATTGATTCAAATAAATTTAAGGCGCATGCAATAAGGCTAGTAAAGTATATCATGCCCAAAATTAATAACTTCATATTCGCAAGAGTAGATACAAAAGATACGATAAATTTACCTTATGCGACTGACATTTTAACATATAGCAAAAGATAAAGAAGATCGTCAGAATCAAGTCTGAAACATTAGCGGTTGAAATAAACTTTTAACCCCTAATGTTTAGGCATTAGCGGCATAATTGCGTCTACAGAAAACTTGTTTGAAATTTTTAACACTAGTCATAAATATTGCGACACAACAGGACGATTTAATATCAACTCTTAGAATTAATTGAGCTAATTGCTTAGCGCGAACTCCCGCGTAACCATGCTTCTACAGATTGATTGAATTTTTCTGGCTCGTCAATCATGACCCAGTGTGATGTATCTAAAGCAATTACCTGATTTCCTTTTTGCTTGCTCAGGTGGTCCACCCATGGTTTTGAGTGGAACAGAAATGGTTTTTTTGTCCCATAAATAAATAACATAGGACAAGAGATAATAGGGAGCGGAGCTTTATTAAGTGAGTCTGTGAACGCACGGAGATAATAGGGATAGTTCATACAAGCGCTGATATATTGTAGATCAGATTTACAGGGAAGTAGGCGGATAAAAACTTTGTCATTTTGTCTCCCAAACGTCCACCTATTCGCCATGCTAGCGCCAGCCAGATTTGATAAGTATAAAGCGAAGCTTTTTGACTCGCTGTCAATGATGCTCGATGTTCAGGGGAGTGTACGTTTCCTATGTCAATTCCAATTATTTTAGACACCATCGTTTGATTTTGCATATAAAATTGGTAACCGAAGAAGCAACCCCAGTCGTGGAGCATTAGGATAACTTTTTTCTTGGGACTCACTTGCTCTATGATGTGTTTAAATATCTGTATTACCTGTGGGAGCGTGAATAACTGTCTCGGCTTTTCAATATCAAACCCTGGAAACGTAAAGCGCACACATCGATATTTCGTTTGTAGAAGGGCGACCTGGGCATCCCATAGGCGATAGGTATCTGGCCAGCCATGGATCATGACGATTGTTTCATCTCCCTTGCCTGCAAGGTAAACATCCACTCCATCTATCTGCACTTGTTCTCTCATGCTGACCTCTGATAGCGAATGATCAACTATGGTATTCACATAAAACGATTGAAAATAGTGGATAAAGTGCCTATTATAGTTAAACAATGAATAAGTTTTGCCCATAACCATAACATGTTTTGCAACAGAGCCATTAAGCTCTCTTTAGCGAGATAATTTTAAATTAGGGTGAAAACATGGATTTGATACCGATAGATGATTGGAAGCGCAGACTGTTTAAACTTTTACCAAGATTTTCGATGCGGTTTCCTTTAATCTTAATCTCGCAAAAAGATATATTTAAAGCAGAGGACTCCGGGCACTTATCGCATGGACTGCGCTTAGATGGTCCATTATTACCTTCAAGGCTGCATTACATTAAATCTTTGTTCTTGAGTCATCAAAGCCTTGCTGGCGAGCAACTATTATTTTATCCAATGACTGAGAAATGCTCTGGGCCATTCAGTGAAAAGAGAAAAATAACTGGCAAAGAAATCAAAGACAAACTTACTATTGCATTATCCCAATTAAAATTGTTGAATGAAACTTCTTCCCTATTTTTACGCTACATGAACACAACACAACACAACACAACACAGAATTTCAGAACGGAATTCTGATGCCAACACATTAGAAAATCAGGCAAAGCTAGAGTTTCTTGCGCTATTTATCAACCAGTTCAACGATCAGATAGTTGTCGATTCGAGACTCATTAAATGCATCGATGATCTATCTCCCATTTTTTTTCATCAGCACAAAACATTTATTTTTCCAAATCGCAAAAAGTTAGAATCTGCAAAAAAGCAAATGGAAATTCTGCTTAATCATGATCCGGATTTGTTTCATAACACATTGCAGATATGCACTACATTATGGCGCGTTTTACAAAAATTACGTACTGAATCAAAAAAACCGCAATTTCAGGAAATGCTTCGGCGCGGAGAATGGTCTCCAGCATCTTTTATCGCACAGCACCTTAAAATAGATATTAAATTATTTAGAGTAACAACGTGTAAAACCAATTTAGGCGGTGTGCTGGATTATATGCTGCCTGCTGGGCAGTTGGTTACCTTTAATCCTATCAAATCCGCAGAAAACGCAAGCGGACTTTTTAATCGCGCTTGTTGCGGAGAAAATTTCATAACAGAGCTGCTTACTTTTCTAGTTGATTTCCTCAACCCCGGTCTACGTAGTATTTCAACCACTAAATGTCCTTATAAAAATAAAATAGTACGGCCACTTTATTGAAAAATAAAATTTGAGGTGCATTATGTTAAATACACAATTTAATAATTTTATAAAAAAATTACCGCGTTTTATTCCAGGGTTTCCTGTTATTTTGAAAACCCAATCTGATATTTTCCAAGCAGAAAAATCAGGCGATTTATCATTTGGTATGCTTGACGCACCTGACCAACCTAAACTTCCTGTTAAGATTCGTTATATTGTCTCTTTGCTTTATGAACATCCTGATGCTTCATCCCAAAATCTTTTTTTTAGTTTCCAGGAAAAAACCAGCCATCCTTTTTCTGCAGAACGACAAGCTGCAAGAAAAGATACGTGGGAAAAATTAAATGCCGTGTTACAGCAATTAAAAATGATGGATGAGAAATCTTCTGCTCTCTTAAAATATATGAATTCCCTAGACGGTAAGCAAAAAAATATAGACATGCTTGAGTCTCAAGCACGAATAGAGCTTATTAATATGGTGCTGCATCAGTGGAATGACACTATTCATGTTGATTCAAAATATCTCGTGTGTCTTGATGTATTTATGAATGCCAAGAAGAATGTCTTAAAATCAATTTTTTTCCCAGATCGTAAAAAATTTGCAGAAGCAAAAAAATACATGGAATTACAAGTGAATGGTGATCCCCTGCTATATCATCACGCCTGGGGAATAGGCATTACTTTATGGAACGGTATTAGAAAACTTCATGATGAAATGGACAAACCAGAATTTAAAAGGATGGTGGAAAACGGTAATTGGTCACCTGCATCATTTCTGGTGCAGCACAAGATTGCGCCTAAATCAGAATTTCGTGTCACTACTCGCCCAACAACCTTAGGCGGTGTACTGTCTTATCAGCTTGGCCACGGCAAATTTGTTATTTTATCCAGTCGGGATGCTGCTAAAGATGCGAACGGCTTATTTTTAGGTGTTTGTTGTGCATCTACTTTTATAATGGATCTTTTGTCACTGCTTGTTTCGAATAGAATGGGCTATGCAATCAACCTGCCGCCGCTTTGCCCGTACAAAAATACAATTCAAAATCCATTGTATTAGCAACTCTGTTGTCTCGAGGCTGCTTTTTATATTGCTTTTTATATATTGACATACAACAAAAAGGATTGTTATGAGAGAACAAATACAGATAGACGGAATTGATGTTTTCATTGAAGGCCAGGGAGATGAAACAATCGTCATGATCCATGGCTGGCCAGATACCTATCGTCTATGGGATGCCCAAGTCGCCCTTCTGCAAACGAAATATCGATGTGTGCGCTTTACGTTTCCAGGGTTTGATATTGAAAAGCCGAGACAGTTGTTCACGCTCCCACAGGTAATACAAATATTTAAACACATCATAGAGCAAGTGAGTCCCAATAAAAAAATTATCCTAATGGTCCACGATTGGGCTTGCTTCTTCGGGTACCAATTTTACATGCAAAATCAAACGATGGTATCTAAAATAATTGGAGTTGATGGAGGAGATGTATACTCCACTGAACATCGATCGTCATTAACAGCCAGACAAAAAGCGGTGCTCTATACCTATCAGCTCTGGCTAGCACTGGCATGGTGCATAGGCGGACGTTTGGGAGACAAAATGACAAAGCTTTTAATTCGCCTACTTTCCTCATCCTGTAAATCTGATCCACAATATATCAGCGCGTGTATGAACTATCCCTATTATCTCCGTTGGTTCACAGGCTCACTTAATAAAGCTCCGCCCCCTATTATCTCTTGCCCTATGTTATTTATTTATGGAACAAAAAAACCATTCATGTTCCACTCAAAACCATGGGCTGATCACCTGAGCAAGCAAAAAGAAAATCAGGTAATTGCGTTAGATACAACCCACTGGGTCATGATTGACGAGCCAGAAAAATTTAATCAAGCTGTAAACGCATGGTTAAACGCGAGTTCGGACTAAGCGATTACCTCAATTAATGCTAAGGGTTGATATTAAATCGTTCGGTTGTAGCGCAATATTTATGACTAGCGTTAATAATTTCAAACCAGTTTTCTCTAGACGCAATTATGCTGCTAACGCATAATATTGCTGGAATGCAAAATTATTTTCTATAGTTAATAAGAGACAGTCTGTCATGAGTGGGATGAGAATGGATAAAAAACGCTGTACCTGGTGTATGGGCGACCCTTTGTATATAGCGTATCACGATACAGAATGGGGCGTTCCTATTTATGATGATCGACTGTTATTTGAATTTCTGATACTGGAAGGGATGCAGGCGGGATTAAGCTGGTTTACTGTTTTAAAAAAACGGCCGGCATTTCGTGCAGCTTTTTCAAATTTTGCTGCAGAAAAAATTGTGAAATATGATCAGCGTAAAATTAATTCATTGCTAAATGATGCTGGCATTATTCGCAATAAATTAAAAATTGCTGCCACTATTCAAAATGCAAAAGCTTTTTTAGCCATACAAGAAGAATCCGGTAGTTTTTCCAATTATATTTGGCATTTTGTTAACGACCGCCCGATTCAAAATAACCAAAACAACAGTCATCCCCTACCCTCTCAAACAATTATTTCCGAGACAATGTCAAAAGAATTAAAAAAGAAAGGATTTAATTTTGTTGGCAGTACGATTTGCTATGCTTACATGCAAGCTGTTGGAATGGTAAACGATCATGTAATAGATTGTTATCGCCACAAAGAACTTGTCAGCACCGGCTTCAAATAGGCACATTAAAACAGAGAATATACATTGAGTAAAAAGTATAGGGTCTGTTGACAATTGGCTTATTAAGGCCAAATTGACTGGATACCGCGGACAAGCCGCGGTACGACGGCGATGGAAAAATCACTTTCTCTAATTTGGATTAATCGTAATGACCTCTGAACCTTTATGTAATACCCAACAATTTTTTTCTGGATGCAAAATTAAATCAATGAGAAATGGATCTAGAGAAACGCTAAGCATTTCATTATATATTTCAATATCTTGTAAGCAATGTATTCTAAGTTGAAAAATACCTACATGATGATTGACTAAGGCGTCACGCAATAGATCTGCTTGTGCCCGCGAAACGTTTTTTTCAATAAGTGTTCTATGCAATTTGGCGGCTTGCAAAGTATAGTCTTGAAGCTGATTATCATCTCTTTCTTCATGAAAAAATACTGCAGCCTCTTGCAATAGCTCAAGATCTTTGTCTGTCAACGCTAATGCTTGGGGCTCACCATGCCGACGATATAAATTGACTAAAGCGATTATAAAAATCGGCACTACTGTCTGATATTCATTACTCAACTCATGATGATAAATGTAGGTACATTATACTTGGTATAAATTAAGGAAAACATAATTCGTATTTGTTAGGAAGCTCTGCGAATTGAATCAGGACAGTTGTAGCGACCTGAGACAGTAATGATGGAGCAAATGACTTTGCAAACTTACGCTAAATCATTGTTGCATTTAAAACGGACCCTCTGTAAGCTTTGCGGCCTGTGCTTTTATTTACCAGAATAACGGGGCTTCCATGAGAACAAACCATAATAATCGGCATTCTTCAGATTCAGCAAAAAATAGTTTGCGTGAAAAATTACATAACAAAACTCTGAAAGACGCTATACAAAATTCAAGTATTCCTGCTTTGGAAGCAACTTCCCAACGGGTGATTAATAGTGAAACCAAAGAACCCAAAGTACAGATGTCTGCTACAGCACTTATCCAGCAACTTACGAGCGAAAGAGTGAGGAGCTCTACTCCATTTGTGGAGCTTCTAGTAAAACGGCCTGACTACCGAAGACTTATTTCTAGTATCCAAACACTACCACAATTTAATAAGCTAAACTTTACTGACTGCAAATCATTGTTTGAAGTTGCCAAATTCTGTTCAGATAAAGCAACTGAATTTCTTGAAGAACGTAAATATCTACACGCTTATAGTTTAATGCAGATGACAATACTTGCATTATGCTCTAATGAGCCCCATCAGAAATGTGGGAGTGGTGGTTTATATATTAATTTCCCTCCAAGCGAAATGTTTCCTAAGCACTATCTTATGTTGCGTCATATACAAGTACTTTTTGGGCAGCACCGAAACCAACCCAGCATTGGGATGTCAGGAGAGGCCTTAGTTTTATTTGTTGAATGTTTACAAAAAATGGCTGCGTGCCATCCTTTCATCAAGCTTACATTGATTGCAGAAAGTGACTCGAAAAACGGTTTAGCACCTGAGGCTCAAAATCTAACGGCGTTTCCAATTGAATTTGAAGTTGATGTTGTTAAAGTCGCCGTCATTGATAATTTAACTAAAGTTCTATTATTCGCAGCCAAAGAATCTGCTAATCAGATCACTGATGAAGAGCAGCAAAAACGCTTGAAATCAGCAATAGATATTACAGATGATCAACTTGAATTGGGTTGCGCACTACTGTTTAACAATGTCGAATGTGTGGAAGCGATACTGAAGCGGCGGCCGCAATTTGCCCATGACTTGATTAGCTCAGGTCAAACTGTGTCGCCACTTTATATCGCAGCCTTCAAAGGTTCTTTAGACCTGACGCAGTTATTAGTGGCATATGGCGCTGATGTCAACGAGCAACATAGTACTCAATCTATAACAGCTCTAACAGGCGCATGTCTTGTAGCAAATCCTCAGGTAGTAGACTTTTTAATAAGTGAAAAGGCTAATGTCAATGCATTGAATGTGTATAAAGCAGCGAACCATAAGTCCGCGCAAAAAATCACTGTGATGGAACATTTTTGTAAGACGATAGCACTTCGATCACAACAGCGATTGCAGAGTTCCCGCATAGCACCTGCTCAAGAAAAACGTGAAGCCATGGTTTTGTCATTGCTTTTAGCCGCCCACGCCAACTACAACAGAGAGACAGTCATTAAGCAATTTGCTGCGGTAAAACGCACTGATTTAGTGCAGATTGTTACACAGCAACAAGCGCCATTGCCAGGTATCTTCGAAGAAAACACACAAAAACCTGTATCCCAAGTCCGGGATAAAAAAAATAAAACAAAGAAGCTACAGGAAGAATTTAAAGAAACTACTCAAGAGCTAAAAGAAGCTCATAAAGCAGGACAAGATGAAAAAGCGCTGGACTTAGCAGAAAAAAGAGACGCCATGCAGCGTAGATTATTATGGCGTAATTATCGTGCTACATTTCCTGTCGCGCCCTCCACTGAAGAAGTAAAGATAATAGCAGCAGTTAAAGCAGGTGACCTTGATAAAATAAAAATGTTAAAGAAAACCATTCCTAATTTTAGTTCCATGCGTACCGTGATTAATACCCAAACTGATGAAAATCAGACGCCTTTAATGCTGGCAGTCAAACAAGCTAACAAGAACTTTTATGCTATTATAAAATTTTTAATACTAGAAATGAGTGCTAATATTACCTTTACAGACAATGAAGGTGAAACGGTCATTCATCATGCTGTTAGAAGTAATTTTATTAGTGCAATCGTCTTTTTGGCAACTCATAAACGCCAAGAATTTTTACGGATTATTGATATAAAAAATGCAAATCATGAAACAGCTCTTCATCTTGCGGCAAAGATCGGCAAAACAGAAATGGTTGAAGCCTTAGTTGGTTATAAGGCCAATCATTTGCTGCGTGATGGCAATGGAAAAATTGCAGCAGAAGTTACTGAAAACAGTGAAATAAAAGATTTTTTAGCAACCATTGAAAACAGCCGGATGGAGGAATTATATAAACGCACAGAAGAAGAAACTTTAAAAACGAGTGGAAAGATTTTAAGTGAAGCGGAAAAAACTATTAAAAATCTAGTTAAAAATAAGCAACTTCCTGAAGAAAGATTTGCGCATTTACGTGCGAAAGAATCAGTGGTTGAAAATCAGTTAATGATTCTTTTTAAGAAAAAACCTTCCGATAAGCGCGTCGGAATGGTATTACAAAACTTACTTAATGCTATGCAAGATTTACATGGGCAGCGTCAAGTATTAAATGAAATTATGCAAAATTATTCTGAAGATAGCGATGTACAGCTTGCATCAGCCTGGAATCATCTGACGCTAGGCTCATATAGCACCGCAGAAAATATATTTAGAAAATTATTCAAACACCATCAAGAACAGGCTTTGTCTGACAAACTCTACACATCGACATTATCAGGATTAATCACCGTTGCAGCTCAACAACGCGATTATCCACAAATTGCTAAACTAAGCAAAACTCTTGCTTTAATTCCCAATCCATCCCTAGGAATCAAACTACGGGCTCTAAAAAGTAAATTCAATCATCAAAGACCCAAACCCGATCAAAAAGAAATTTTAGATGCTTATGAAGGTTTATTGCACGAATTTGAAAGTGATCCACGCATTTTAGCTCACCGTGCTTGGTATTTTTTGAAGATAAAGAATATGCATAGAGCCGAAGCTGAATTTAATGCTTTGCAAGAAACAGACTATAAAAATTATTTATTTGGCATGGCACGTTGTTCTGAACTAAGAGGACGAATAGATGAGGCTAAGAAATTTTATGATGATTTAGCATTTCAATTTCCTAATTTTCATAATGGTCATTTATGTAGGGTAGAGCTTTATTATGCTGAAATAAGTGCTGACTCAGAATTATTCATCGCCTTTGTTAATACTTTCCCTAAGAGTGAAGTCGCACATCTCTATTTAGCCCAGCATTATTGGGATAATAATCAGGAAACCAAAGCTTATGAGGCTTATTTCCATGCCTTTGATAATTTCCCTCATAACATGTCTTTACGAGTTGATTTAATCTATCGCCAACTTGCTTGCGGATACGCTGAAAAAGCACTTACATTCTGTCAGCAACTTCAGGCATCTTCACCGAGTGACTTACTGACTAGTGAGTTTTATTTAGCATTTATCAATGTGCTCGTAAAACTGAATAGAATAAAGGAAGCATTGCAGATTCGCGCTTCCTGTTTTAACCAACACAAGAAAATGGACGCGAATATGCGTTTGATAAATAATTTTTTAGCTCAATATCGAACAAAAAAACATGATGAAATTATTCCATTAAACTTTGAAGAACACGAAGAACACAAGACGGAAGCTTCATCTGCGCCTGTTCAAGCAGGCGCTACTGATGCATTTATGCAGGTTCAATCTCAAATAGAAGAGAAAAGGCCTCAACATGCTGTGGATACAACATTAACTCATGCTGCAGTAACTCCTTGGCAAGAATTATCGAGATTATATATTCCTACTTCCATACAGTCTATTTTAGCTAAATTGCATCAAGTAAATTTAAATGCAATTTTTGATGGTCAATCCACTGTGCACATGATTACGCATTTCAACGAAAATCAATCAGCTACGCTTGTGTTATATACATCGGCACCGCCTCAATTTTTAATTGAACATTTAGATGCTGTGGAAATTGATGCAAGCATTCAGCTTTATCAAGTCCAGGCAGAAAGTTTTACCCTGAAATTTGTTTCTCTGCCGAATATGGATGAAAATAATTTAATTCAAGCAGCACAGAGAAGCTCTCCCTATGCTATTTTCAACTTAGTAACAGATATGTCAGGGAAAATACATGGGTCAGATGTGGCAAAAAAAGCTTATAAAAACGCTACGATAAGCTATATCCCAGATTTTGATTCTGAAAAAACAGATTATTACAATCAACATAGAACAAGAATCTTGTCAGTTGCTTCATTAGCTACTCAATTTAATTTACGCATTGATATAGCTGTTAGCACTTGTCTTAAAAAGCATGTAATGCGCTATCTAGGTGAAACAGCCGCCGCCCTTAAATCATCAGAGAAAATCACTACCTTACAGTTGTTAAAAATTGATTCTGCTGAATTACATTACTTTCTTATAGAGAATTTATTTAACCGTAAATCAAATGGGTATTGCAGTAATGTTGATCTCTTTTTTGCGAAATTAGTGGAATATCAAGGTGATCGACTTTTATTTCCCTGCTCACAGAAAATTGATGTTTCTGCCCAAAAAGATCTTGTTTCTCATTTAGCATGTCTTGGTGCTAAAAAAGATATTGTTCCAGAGCAAATCTTGCGAGAAATGTATACTTTAGTTGCTGTTTACTCTAATACAAAACATTCAGGCACAATGAATTATTTGGGTAATTTACGCAATACATTGCGAAAGTTTGGACTAGATTCTCAAGAGTTTAATTTTCAAGAAATGGTACCTATGATCTTACAATATAGTTATTTATGTTCAATAAACCCGGTTCAAAATTCTCTACTAAGCTCTCAAGCTTCAGCCGCGCCGCTTAATTTTACAGCCGCGAGCCAAACCGGCCAACGATTCTTTTCTCCAACATCGAATCCGCTGACGAGAGAACCTGTGGTGAGTAGTCAATTAACTCTTACCACCCCATCCCGCAGCGGATC
>JBDTIZ010000044.1:0-13492 GCA_039936115.1 Gammaproteobacteria bacterium | reverse complement strand
CCAGAAAGAGTCGCTTCAGCAGAATGAAATGCTTTGAACCCCATCATAGGTTTTGTGATTCGCTTAATACCACGATGGTCTTGTTCAACAATATTATTCAAATATTTTATTTGACGAATGTTAATTTCTTTATCGACAGCGCGATAAAGATAATGCTGCACTCCTTTTATTTTTATATAAGTCTCATCCATTCTCCAACTGGGACCGGCCTTTTTTTATAATTTTTCCTGAATTCATTTTCTAGTAGAGGCGAATAGTGTATTACCCAACGATTGATGGTTGAATGGTCTACTTGAATACCGCGTTCCAACATCATTTCTTCAATATCACGATAGCTTAGCGAATAAGATAAGTACCAACGAACAACCAGTAAAATAATTTCTCTTTGAAAATGCCTCCATTTAAAACTTATCATTTTCTATAGCCTGACTATTTTTAGAGGCGGGGTTTTAGCAGCTTAATGGTTTTTGCGACAGAACCTAGAGAAGCAGCTTTTTAAACAACTAATGCTTCACAGCTGCATCTTGGGGCGTTAGCATGCGCTAAGCGATAAAAAGGTCGCGTTAATTTTAATGTTCTTAATCTTTTTGATAAGGTGCTAAAACTAGGACAGCGCAAATCAAGTTTCATTAAAGCAAATAATGCATTTACAAAATCTTCACATTGACGTAGTGGTAATTTAAATACTTGTCTAATTTCATGTACAGTTAAAATGGTCATGTCACTATATAAATTTGGTGCCCCACCATCATAATTGCGATCCGTAATATGCCATTGTTACCACATCAGGCGATAACCAAATGGCAATATCACCACGCCTTTTCATCTGCTGATTATAGTCTGACCAGTTCCGCTTTTTCTGAGGCGCGCGATGGGCTGAAGATCGTCGTGATTGAAAATATTTAATGGCATTGGGTATTCCTTGTTGCTTTCTGGGGATAGCTGGCTGGATAGATAATGGCCGGAATGATACTATCTAGGAAGTTACGAAACAAGGCCCCTTCTGGTGTACCTCAACCCCCTTCCGCTACAATTTTTCTGCCGAAATACCTTCTTCGCTTGGTAAATGGTTAAAACCCTGCCATCTCTTTTGCTCATCTGTGTGAATCTCAAATAAATCAAGACAACGCATAACGGTATAGTTAACAATATCATCCAATGTTTTAGGTTTTGCATAAAATGCAGGAACAGGTGGCATGATAATTGCGCCATTTTCAGTCGCCCGTCCCATTGCGCGAATATGACCCGCATGCAAAGGTGTTTCTCGGGTCAATAAAACTAAACGGCGTCTTTCTTTCAATATCACATCTGCTGATCGTGATATTAAATTAGAAGAAATACCGACTGAAATTTCACTTAACGTATGCATTGAACAAGGTGCAATAATCATGCCGGCTGTGATAAAAGAACCCGATGAAATAATCGCGCCAATATTTTTATAATGATGCACATAAGTGGCAAGCTGCGTCACATCTTGTATTTTGAACTCTGTTTCAGAACGCAAAGTCATTTTGGAAGAATCAGACATGACTAAATGAGTTTCAATTTTTAAACGACGCAACGTTTCTAATAATCGTATGCCATAAATAGAGCCTGATGCCCCTGTGATTCCAATAATCATCGGCTTAAATGCTTTTTGCATGATGACTGCTGCCTTATCAATTAAATATTCTTACAAGCTATAAAGCTATAAAATTATAAAGTTATAAAAACTTCATATTTTCTTTCTTTAGGTAGACCATTTATTTCAGCTAAATCAGATAACTCAACTTTAAATTTTTCAAGCTGCTCTTCTGAAACACCTGTGTAAGTTTCCATCCAGGTTTCTTTATGTTCAGAATCAAGATGCAATCTTCTTAGATGGTTCGTAATATAATTGGGATAGCGCGTTTTAATTATTTTTTCTATATTTTTCACGCCCAATAAACCACTGTTTCGTTCACTGGCGGCAATTTTATAATAAACATACAGCAATAAATTATTTTGCATGGCGTGCATCAAAATTAGAAGTTTTAGGTGCCGATGAGCTAGAAGTTTCATCTACAAAATTGGTGGCAGAAAATGTGTAACGAAACCAAGGCTCATCATTCATACGCCCTAATAAATGTCTAATATTACCGAACGCGCGATAAATAACAGGATAAGATTGACCATGGTATTCAACCAAAATTTCTCGCCATGAGCGAGGCGCAGCTTTAATAAAATCAGTCATGCGAGATGTTAAATCTTCTTCACTTAATAATTTAATATTCTTTGGCGGATCACCCAAATCCACTGCAGCACTGCGATCAAAATCATCACGGTTATAACCTGGCCCTAAAGGTATTGTGCAATCGAAACCGATTTTAGATGCAGTGCCTGGCGGATCAAACGACGAAATTTTTGGATCAACAGTCATCGTATTACACTCAGGAATAATGATAGTGTCTCGATTCGGCATGTAACGAAATGCCATCGCCCACTGAATTTCTTGATCATTCCAAATATCTACGTCTTCATCAAATACCCACGCGAGTTTAGGCAAACCTTGTTTTGAACCGGTTAACATAATACCAAGCGCTTGTTTTGCATCTCCGGCGCCGCCCGTGCGTATCTTTGCATAAGCCATATTTGATAAACCTGCAGCGGGGGAACGAACTTCTAATACATCGATTCCAGCACGCTGCAAACAATTAAATAAATCGGCTTCAATCGCAGGTAATTGCACCATATTGTCGGTATACCAAGGATGAGAACACCCAATTGTTGCATACTGATAAATACCTTTTTTACGGTATGTCATCGCTTTAACATGACAACGAATATTATGTTTTAAACCTCCACCATACATACCTGTAAATTCACCGAATGGACCTTCATCATGCACCCATCCTTCGAGTGCAAGTAATTCACATTCCAATACAATTTCAGCATTTGCAGGGACTAACACATCAATAGTTTCGCATTTAATTAACTTAGCTGAGTGCCCGTAAAAACTTCCCAAGACTTCAAAGTCATCAATATCATCGCTAGAGCCTTGCAAAGCGGCTAGCTTATCAACAATTGGGCCGCCAATGACAACGGCGAGTTCTAAATTTTTTCCTTGTTGCGCTGCAATTTGTGCATGAATACGCTGCCGATGAGAAGTGCAAGTCATATCAAATGTTTTGCTATTTTTGGTGCGAAACATACTGCGATAAATTCCCCAGTCGTACACACCCGTGAGAGGGTTTTTACTGATTAATAGATTATCGTCTGTGTAAGAGTGGCCATCGCGGTCATGATGTAAAAAAAGCGGTAATTTTGTTAAATCAACATCCTCACCTTTTAAGATAACTTCTTTGCAAGGCGCTTTGTCTACAACAGTTGGTTTGACGCGCCCGTTTGCAGCTTCAGCAATTTTAAATCCGGTTTGGGTTTTATCACACTTCATTGCCCAAGCGTATTGATCTTGATTAGAATAAGCATTCGCTAAAAACTGAAATTCGCAATCCTTTATTTTTTCAACCAAAACAGCTTTCAGCGGATATTTTTCCATAAGCTTAGGTAATTGATCGACACGTTGTTCTTCTTTAATTCGAACAAGCATGTCAGCTTTTTCGAGATCATTGACAAATTCTTCTAGCGTTTGTTGTGACATATTGATGTCTCCAATGATTAATGATATGCAGGTTCATCAAATCCTGTTTCACAATAACGTTGCATGTGATCCATCAACTTACGCCAAATTTCAACGCAGCGCTCAAACTTAGGGTCCGCTTTTGTCCAACCACGATGAATTATCGTCAATTTGGTTTCATTTTCTGATATAGACTTTAAGATAAACTCGACTTCGGTGCCTGGTGAATTGCCTGGCCCATTCAAACATTTCCAAACAACGCGATGAGGTTCCTCATCCGCTAAAATATTCCAGGTAAACGCTGGTTGATCCGTAAATTGAAGTTCCCAATTTGTTCCGACTTTTCCTGAACCATTCGCTTGCGAGGTAAACCAGGCACGTAATCCTTCCTCTGTTGTTAACGCTTTGTAGAGAGTATCGCAACTGGCTTTCATGCTCATATCATGCTTGATTTCTGACATATCATCACCCCTCCATAGATTGATTAATGCGTAGCTTAACAAGAATTTGCTTTAAAAACGATAGTACAAGAACTTAATAGACAGCTGTTGCGTATTATAATTATAGAGTGCACTTGTCGCCAAAACGTTTACGACATGCGTAAATGGTAACGTCAGAAACACCATGCAGTTTCGAAACCTCAGCTATAGGTTGACGATCTGCTTAGCGCAAAATGTACACGATTTGTTCTTCGTTATATCGATTCTTTTTCATGTAATGCCCTCTTGGTTGAGAGGCATCATCCCCAGGTTACGCTGGATTGAAAATCCCGGGGCAGGCCATATGCGGTTTCTAAAATTAATAAACACAAGTAGTTATAATCCGCCACGGATAAAACCATGATCTGCCGCGAATTTAGTAGACACGCATCTCTAGGTTTTATTTGCTAATTCTTCATAGCTTGCAGGCGACATATAATTCAAGAAAGAATGTCGACGCTATTTATTGAAAAACCTTTCTATGTAATCAAAAATCTTTTTTTAGTCTCATTACGAGTTTTAAAATTTTCATGATTAATACATTCCGTTTTAAGCAAGTGAAAAAAACTTTCCATTACTGCATTATCCCAGTAGTTGCTCTTTCGGCGCATGCTGCAATTAATGCTATTTTCTCGTGATAATTTTTGAAAATTATCTGAATGCGGTAAAAGACTGGATTCAATTTTACGTCTAAATAAAGCCATTTTCATTGCATCAATTACAAAGGGTTCCCGCAAGCGGTTGGGTATCGACTATCCTACAATTCGTCGTGCATAAAGATCCATAAATAGAGCTGAATAATGCCAGCATTCCATCGTTAGGATATAGGTTTTATTTCTGTCACCCAACGTTGATTTTCAGCGTCAAATTAGCGTTGCAAAAGATTCACATGTATTGGTTTGCTATGTCTGGAATCTGTTGTCACTTTAAATTTCCTCCGTGCTTTTGTGCGAAGCTCTTGTTGCTTCATTAAACAGCCAACAAGATATTCGCTACAGGTTTCTTTTTGTTCCTGCAAATCTTTACGAACACGACTATAACCGTAAGTTCCCGGCTCAGACAAAGCTTCCTTTAACAAGCACTACAAGGCGTTTATTTTCAAGTTTACGCGGGCTTTCCAAACAATTAAACCATGCATATTCAATGCGCAACAGTGAGCGCAGATTTTACATGAAATAATTTCATTTCTCATCCTTAAATCAGTTACTTTGTGCTGGCAAAAAAGCAATGCTGTTTTTTCCAACTTCTTTTGCAATTAATTCATTAAGTAACGAATTCATTTTTAGAATGAGATCTTTATTTTTCTCAGGCTGCAAAGCCAGATTATTCCTTTCATCGGGATCTTTTTTCAAATCAAACAACTGCACATCATTATTGGTGATAATTTCATCCAGTGTTTTGGGTGTATTCACATTGTTGGGTGAGTAATAACGTCCAAATTTATAGCGACCATTAAATACAAATGTTAAAAAACCCCGCGCGTTGTAATTTGCCTGACTTAACGGTGGTAATGATTTATGGGAAAAAGATGCGACCAGAGTATCCCGTAAATATTTTCCTGTAATCGTTGAAATACCGACATAATTAAATAATATGCCCTTGCGAATTGCGTTCACACAACCTTTCCCTGGATGCAACAATACTGAAGAGAAATCATGCCCCGGGAATATGCGTTTAATCTGCTGTGTTTTTTCTCCAGCAAGACCCGTTAAACCAACCAGTGTAGGTAACATATCGATATGACTGGTTAGTACGGAAGACGTGCTACCCTGAGACGCTTTCGGATGAGCAATAATAAGTGGAATATGTGTGTTTTCTTCATACATCATCGGGCCTTTACCACGCAACCCCCCATGAGCCCCACCCATCTCACCATGGTCTGAAGTAAGAATGACGACCGTGTTTTGCCAAAGTTTCATTTGATTGAGTGTATCGATTACCAAGTGCAAATTACGATCATTATCCTGCAATAGATTTAAATAATAATTGTAATAATACTGCCACATATCTTTTCGATCTGTGGGAATAAAACCTAATGTACCAGACCAACCTTGTTGATATTGATTTAGTGCATCTGGCACTCCTTTCGCGACCAGTGATTCATCCAGACTTGCCGGCAATGCAAATTTCCATTTTTTTTGATAGATTGTATTTGCTGGCGGCGAGAAAATAACGGGTAATGCTGCGACTTGTATCTGTGGTGTATTTGGTAAATTGGCATCGCCGTACATAATATCGTGCGGATTTAACAGGCTTATTACCATAAAAAATGGTGGCTGGTCTTTTGCGTCAGCATTTTTTCTTAACCAGCGTATCGCTTCACCTACAAAGTATGGATCACGGGTATATCCTTGCAAAGGTTCACCACCGACATCGCCATCGTAATTAAAACTGTCAAATCCATATTGCTGCGCCAACGTGCTGTAGTTTTCCGTCTCTGAAGTGGCGAGCAGTTTTTTATTCATTTCAAATTTACCGTAATAAACAGTACGGTAACCCAGCTGTTTTAATACGGAACCCATGTTTGGACGTTTAGGATCGAGATCAGGCACATAACTATATTCTTCCTGATCAAACACGCCGTGAACTTGTGGTGGCACACCGGTTAATAACGTAGCTCGAGAAGGGGAACACATTGCTGCAGCCGTATAGTGATTTGAAAAAGTGATGCCATGACTTGCTAATTCTTCACGCGCGGGTAATGTGTAATCTTTGGCAGCAGCCAAATGATAAACTTCCTGATCATTGATAATAAGAATAATGTTATATTGAGGCATATTGTTTATGGAAGAATGCATTTTTTTATAAAAAATGGTTCCCAATATGCTTATTAAAATTAACAACGTAATAACAAAAATGGCAATCCGATAGCCGCGTTTGATTCTCATGTTTATCCATTAACATTTGGCTGGCAGGACTTTAATTATAGGAATTAACTCATGAAAAATATACTTTTATCTGCAGTGGCGATTTTTATTGTAATGTTTACCAGCCAGTTATTTGCGAAACAGGCTACTATTTGTCAAGGTTCATATGTTTTATGTGCATATGCCAAATGCATTCCGGTTCCCCGTGAAAAAGGCAACGCACTCTGCACCTGTGAAGTGAAATCCGGCTATTCCATTGGCAATAATAACTGTGAAGCCAAAGCTATCATTAATTCTGCTGGCGATCAGGTATTAGCTTCGCGATATTATCCCGTCAAAAAATATGTCACTTGCAGCAATGACCACCCCTGGGCTAATTGTTACAACAGTAAATGTATTATAAATTCCAAAAATAAATCACAGGCATTCTGTACTTGCCAAACTGTAAAAAATAAAGGGAATTATATGTATGCAACAGATTCCTGCGACAGGCGCGGGTGTGAATCAGGCATGATTTCATCATACATTGTTAAAGATGCGGCTAGCTCTTTTGAAAAATTAAAAACAGTTAAAAATTACGATAAATTACCAGGCTATACGCCGAAAGTGTGTCCTGTTAACTAGCCCACGGTGTAGGCCGGCGGAACTTCCCCGCCAGCCGCTCGCAGAACCGTACGTGAACCTCTCGATTCATACGGCTCCCATCAGGCAAAAGCACCTCTCATATCAACTTGCCAGGGGTTTGTCGCAAATTTAATTTTTAGGGTAAAAATATCCGAACGTATTTTCTCTAGGCGCAACTATGCTGCTAGCGCATAAAATTGTTGAAATGCAAAAATATTTTCTGCGTGACTTTATTAAATTGTATATCGTAAAAAAACTATTTGTAGTGCGAAATAAATGCTATATTTTTAATTTAAATTAATAAAATATCTCACATGAAGAAATCGATAAAACAATTTTTTAAAAAATTAGGCCCGGGCTTGATTACTGGGGCAAGTGATGATGATCCTTCTGGGATTGCAACCTATTCTCAAGCGGGAGCGAAACTAGGTCTCGCTACTTTATGGACTGCCTGGATAACATTTCCTTTAATGTTTTCTATACAAGAAATGAGTGCCAGAATTGCCATAGTTACTTCAAAAGGTTTGATTAGCAATATAAAAGAGCACTATCATTCGAGTATTGTATATTTTACTCTTTGTTGCTGTATACCTGCTATTATATTAAATATCGCCGCCGATTTGGCTGCAATGGGTGCTGCCACTCATCTCATCATTCCTTCCGTATCTTCCATTTTTTTTTCTTTTTTCTATTCGTGTATTATTTTGCTCATGTTAGTTTTCTGCAATTATAAAAGTATTTCAAAAATATTAAAGTATTTTTGTTTGGTTCTTTTCTTATATTTCATTGTCCCTTTTTTAGTGAAGCAAAATTGGCAAGAAGTTGTTTCTTACACTTTTGTTCCTACGGTTCAACTTAATAAAGATTATATATCTTTATTAGTAGCAATCTTAGGTACAACCATTTCCCCCTATCTTTTCTTTTGGCAAGCGACAATGGAATCAGAAGAAAAATATCAAGTTAAATCCAAGAAATTAATTCTAAAACAAATGTATTTAGATGTGGGCTTAGGAATGTTTATTTCTAATTTAGTTATGTACTTTATTATTTTAACTACAGGAACTATTCTTTTTAAGAATGGCATTACACATATTGATACGGTTGAACAAGCCGCGAAAGCTTTAGAACCATTAGCAGGAAAACTTTGTTATTTACTATTTTCAATCGGTATAGTGGGTACGGGTCTTCTCGCGATTCCTGTCTTTAGTAGCTGTATTTCATACTTAATAACTTCAAGTTTTAATTATAAAGAAGGATTAAATAAAAAATTCCATCAAGCAAAGTTATTTTATTTTATAATTAGTATTTCTATCTTAGTGGGATTATTGATCGATTTATTGAAAATAAGTCCCATCCGCGTTTTAATTTTTACCGCTACTTTCTATGGAATCTCTGCTCCACCCATAATTTTTATTATTATGCTTATATGTAATAATAAAAATATCATGGGTAAGTATATTAATGGGAGGTGGGCAAATTTATTTGGTAGTATAACTTTTATCTTAATGCTATTGGCGTCGATGTTGCTTTTATATTTTCAATTTTAATATGAATGACGGGATTCTACTTATTTACTTAGGGTTATTTTGCTTATGTTATATTATAATAATAATTTACAATAAGGTATTAAGGCCGGTGCCATAAAGGAGATGGGTATGAATGCAATTCAATTAATTTTAACACAACATGCTAGAGTAAGAAGGTTTTTAGCTCAAATCTCCCCATCAAAAATCCACGCTTCTCTTCAAAAAACGTTTGCGAAACTTGTTCCATACCTAATAAGTCATGAAACAATGGAACAAAAAGTTTGTATCCGTATCTCAAGAAAAATCCCAAGCTTAAATCTATTGTTGCTCCCCTAATTTCTGAAGAAAAATCTGCTGCAAAAGCCATTGCTAAAATTAAAAGAATAAAATCAGAAAGCTCATTTGAAGAAAAAATATTTCAATTAAAGACTGCAGTGGCTCAGCATGCCAAAGATGAAGAAACTAAATTACTTCCTAAAGCACGAAAGTTTATTGCGGCTACTGAGTTAAACATTATTGGCAAAAAAATGAAAGAATTTAAAAAATCCTTTGATAAGAAAAAATAACATTACTATTTAAACATTATAGAATGTATGACTAAGCAGTCTTACGCATACGAGTTTTTTTCCTAATTTTCTCGCTTCTTGTTTATTCTTCGGAATTTTTTCATCATATCCTCCTTTAGATAATTTGGGTAAAACGGGTGTTATATTTTTTTTACTTTTTACCTTTTTCATTTTTATCTTTCTTCCTTCATTAAATTAATAAAATAATGGTCAGATACATTAATTTTTTTACACTCATATAAAATTAGTTTAGCACATCTGGGCTCTCGACATAAGAGGTCGATATATTGCTGATATCTCGCACATCATTTTACATAGTTATACATGACATCGGATGAATGACTTCTTTAAAATGCAGCATTAATGCGAATCTTTATGAAAAAGTCATTGAAATAACTGTCTATATACGCGTATTCTAATATATTCGCAAATTTGAAAAGGAATTCAAAATGACGAGTAAGAAAAAAGCTGTCAAAAAGAGTAAAAGCTCTAAAGCAAGCTTATCTAAGAAAACAACAAAAAATCGTGGTGGGGAAACCCATCAAATCAGCAATAAAAAGATTCCTACTTTAACAACACAGCAAGGAATCCCGGTTTCTGATGATCAGAATACATTAAAGATGACAGCACGTGGCCCCAGCCTATTAGAAGACTTCCATTTTCGTGAAAAACTATTTCACTTTGATCATGAAAGAATTCCAGAGCGAGTAGTACACGCGCGTGGATTTGGTGCGCATGGTTATTTTGAAAATTATGGATCTCTATCTGATATCACACAAGCTGATTTATTTCAGCGAAAAAATGAAAAAACACCTGCTTTTGTGCGTTTTTCAACAGTAGCCGGCAATAAAGGTTCCGCAGATCTTGCTAGAGATGTAAGAGGATTCGCAGTCAAGCTTTATACCAAACAAGGTAATTGGGATATTGTAGGTAACAACATTCCTGTTTTCTTTATTCAGGACGCACTAAAATTTCCTGATTTAATTCATGCAGCAAAAGCAGAACCTGATTCGGATTTTCCACAAGCGGCAACCGCTCATGATAATTTTTGGGATTTTATTTCCTTGATGCCTGAGAGCATGCACATGATTATGTGGGTTATGTCTGATCGCGCAATTCCACGTTCATTTCGTTTTATGGAAGGATTTGGAGTACATACATTTAGAATGGTTAATGCTAAAGGTAAATCCACTTTTGTTAAGTTTCATTGGAAACCTAAGCTCGGCATGCAATCTGTTGTCTGGAACGAAGCAGTGAAAATTAATGGCGCGGATCCAGATTTTCATCGTCGCGATTTATGGAATAGCATTCACAATGGTGATTTTCCTGAATGGGAGTTAGGTTTACAGCTGTTTGATGAAAAATTCGCAGCGCGTTTTCCTTTTGATGTATTGGATGCGACAAAAATGATTCCTGAAGAAGATGTACCTATTAGGATTGTAGGACGATTAGTATTGGATCGTTGCGTCGATAATTTTTTTGCAGAAACGGAACAAGTTGCTTTCTGTACACAAAATATCGTACCCGGTATTGATTTTTCCAATGATCCCCTGCTGCAAGGTCGAAATTTTTCTTATCTGGATACACAATTGAAACGATTAGGCAGCCCTAACTTCACACACCTGCCGATTAATGCACCTAAGTGCCCTTTCCATCTTTTTCAGCAAGATGGTCATATGGCGATGCAAAATCCTAAAGGCCCTATTAACTTTGAACCTAATTCATTAGGCGAAAAAGGCGGTCCACGTGAAAATCCTGAGGTGGGTTTTCATTCTTATCCAGAACAATTAACAGGCGAAAAAGTACGTGCACGTTCTGAGAGTTTTGCGGATCATTATAGTCAAGCTAGACAATTTTATCTCAGCCAAACACGAATCGAACAAGATCATATTGCCGATGCATTAGTCTTTGAGCTCAGTAAAGTAGGTAAAATTGCAATTCGAGAACGCATGGTGTCACACTTGTTGAATATTGAGAAGAAGTTAGCCGCTAATGTGTTTGACGGTTTACGTTTAAAAACAATGCCTAGCCCTGCTCAATCTGCAAAGCCCGTTAATCAGAGTTTAAAAAAATCTAAATTCCTCAGCATTATTGAGAATGGTCCCGAGAGTTTTGCAGGACGGAAAATTGGTGTGCTTTTAACAGATGGTGCTGATGCTGCAACATTGAAACAATTACAAACTGTAGTAAATAAATCACACGCTTATTTAGAGATTATTGCGCCTCATGTTGGCGGAGTAAAATTAAATAATGGTAAATGGATTGACGCGGCACAAAGCATTAAAGGCGGGCCTTCTGTGCTATATGATGCAATTGTTTTACTGCTTTCAAAAGAAGGAACTAAGTCGCTAACTAAGGAACCTGCTGCTCGCGACTTTATTGCTGATGCATTTTCTCATCTCAAATTTATTGCTTATGTTGAAGCAGCTGCGCCCTTGTTACAAAAAGCTGGTATTTTTCAAGAATTGGATGAAGGTTGTGTGTTGATTGATAAAAAATCTTCATTAGAAACGTTTATGAAAAAATGCATTGGCCTACGATTTTGGCAACGCGAAAACGCACTGGCATGATGGACTAGCACGAAATGTTAACCAGTCACAATGTGGCTGGTTAAGAAATATATTCTTAAAAAATTATACGATGTTCGCACACATCCAATGTCAACACCCATAAATTTCTAGTATAATAAGCTATCATTTAATCAATTATTGAAAGCTTTTAAACCATATGGCTCAAAAAACTGGTATCGCTAATCTTCCTTTACATTATTAGGCTCACTGTGAAGGTACGTCCGACCAGCCGCCAAATGTGTAATATTTAAACCACCTCTTCGTTACTTGGCAATATTGTCGCTGCCATTGATCGAGGCCCCGAAGATTTTTCAGAACTTCTTTTAACACCGAAGGTGGGTGCCAGAACCATTTTCGCGTTAGCTATGGTGGCTGAAATCATTCATGGTGCTCCTTGCAGATTTTCAGATCCCGCTCGATTTTCATTAGCACATGGGGGAAAAGACCGCCATCCCTTCCCTGTTCCTGTAAAAGTGTATAAGGATCTCTAGGAATCACACACATAAACTCATCATAACAGTTCAAATTGCAATGGATTGGTATTTTTAGACGCTTTTACAAAACTCACCGTATCAAACTCAAATATAGGCTCTATATTTAATTTAAATTTTTTACATGCAATCATAAAACGTTTTTCTATAAGCTCCGCAAATTGTCCTTCACCTTTCATCCGCTTTCCATAGGTTGAATCATATTCTTTGCCACCGCGCATTTCCTTTATTAGATTCATCACATGACGAGCTCTATCAGGATAATGTTTAGCGAGCCATTCTTTAAAAAGAGTTTTTACTTCATGTGGTAATCGAATTAAAACATAACTTGCATTTTTAACACCCGCCTCTCGTGCCGCACATAATATTTTTTCTAACTCCATATCATTTATCATAGGAATAACCGGAGCAGCCATGACATGAACAGGAATACCGGATTCCGTTAGTTTTCGGATGACTCTCAATCTTGCAGAAGGAGTTGAAGTTCGAGGTTCTAACATATTTTTTAGTAACGGTGAAAGCGTTGTAACACTGACAGCGACTTTCGCCAAATGTCTGCCTGCCATACTTGTTAAGATATCAATATCCCGTTCAATTAACGAACCTTTAGTAATAATGGCACTGTTGTAAAAAAATATTTTGTCGCAAAAATTCTAAAAATAATTTCACAACTAAATTACGCAGCCAATCCAAATAAACTGCGGACGAAGCTATTCTGTTTAACCACATCTTTCCCAACATAACGCACTTGGCCTTTCTGTATCATGCGCA
>JBDTIZ010000043.1:0-7217 GCA_039936115.1 Gammaproteobacteria bacterium | reverse complement strand
AAATTTGACAGCTTCTAGCCGTTTTTTGTTACGGCCGCCAATACCTAAATAACCTAACCATTTGGAAATTCGCCAATCTTGTTCACATTTAGTTTTATACCTGTCTGGTATTTCTTGAAATTTTTTGCGTAATGGCACGACCTCGCTTAATCGTGCGCATAACACTTTTAGTTTCGGATCTAATTCGGTTCTCAAACCTTTTGCAAATAAAAACGCTTTATTTTGTAGATCAGGACTGAAGTCATCCTTGTTTTTTTGCATGTAATTGAGAAAAGGAATGAAGTTACAAAATGTCGCTTCTTTTGTCAGCGAGTTTTTTTCTTTTTTACTTTCACCATCAGGTTCCGCAATTCCAAGTGCGGCTTCCGCTAAACAAAAGAGCTGAGAATGTTTAGGCGAACGAATATAGGAATAATAATGATATTCATTCTTGATTAGATGATGGATAAACATCCATGCGCCAAGTAAAATTTCATGAGCAGTTTTATTATCTCCCAGCTGGCCGTTCGCATGAGCGGCACGCAATTTTTTTAAAAGATCAATTTGAGGTTTGCGCTCATCGCCTGAATAATTATATTCGTTCGCTAAATCATCAATAGACTTGCATAAATGGTCGAGGGTTGGTGCGTGATAAGCAGACATGGTATGACTCCTTTACCCTATTTTAGAATTCCAATTTTTCTATATTAGTTGATGAACATTAAGGCAAACTTAAAAGAGAGAGTCTATTCAGTGTATTTGTGATCAATAGTTGACGCTATTTGTTTGAGTTGCTTAAGAAGCGAAACTGCTTGGCCTTAGCCGAGCACATCACCGCGGATATCTGTATTACTACGCTTCGCAGCAAACACGAAGTGACACAGCATGAAACGAATCATTTATTTAGGAGTGAATTTAGGACCTGGCCTTCGTTCGACTAATTCTTTAAGCATGTCATTTGCTTTGTCCATTGCTTTATCATTGATTGAAATTTCTGATTCAACTTTCTTTACCGTGCTTGCAATCTCAGTGCGTCGTATGGTTGTTTCTAATGCTTGTTTAGTTAAAGCAAGTGTTTCATCTCCATGTTGTGTTGTCGCAAGTAAAAAAGCAGAGCCAATTGCTTTTTTATTTCTTTTAATCGCTTCTAATATGGCTTTAGGATTCGGTTCTTGATCTGCTGCCTGACCGTCTATTTTAACTATAAAATTAAGCAGTCTTAATTCTTGCATTACATTTCCCTGAACTTGCATTTGCTTAGCTTTCACAGGGACATCACTCAAGTGTTCCGCAAAGGTCGGATTAATCTTTAAAATTTCAAGAGGCGAGGGTGCTTGTAAAGCAATCTTTAAGACACTGAGATTAGTAATAGCAGTTCCCTTGACTGATAGTAGCCTTGTTTGTGGATTTTCAAACTGTGTAATCAATGTTTTCATTTCACTTTCTTGATTCTTTTTCCATCTATCTTGAATTGCGACTTGTGTTTTTTGTAAGTTGTTCAAAGAGTTAGTCAAAAGCATTTTTTGATTTTCAAGACGATGATTGTCAGCTTCTAAGCTTTGAAGTAACTCTCTGATTGAATCTGTTGAATGTTCATCTTCAGGATGTAGTTTTTTCTCAATATCTTGTTTTTGTTGTTGCTCTGTTTGGAATTGTTGCTGTTTAAGCATTCTAGTTTCGAGCAATCTTCGTTCTTGTTCTTTGTTCTCATCCTGGATTTGTTCTCGCGTGAGAATACTTAAGATACAGTTATCAATTATTTTATTTAATTCTATTTTTTGGGCGATAGCGACTTCTAACTCATTCCAAATCTTTTTATTAATAGGTGAGTTGGGGTCGGCCATTGCCAAGGTTAGATCGCGAGCGGTTTTTGGATTAAGAAAAGCAGCTAAGTCTCTGTCTTTGCTCATAGGTTTATTCCCAGCAGTGAGTTGCAATATTATATTATAGCCCAATATTTGACCTATGTTGTTAATTCCAAAATGTGTTTATATTCATGAAATAGTCATTTTTTGCGCTAATTACTTGTGAAAAAAGCGATTTTATGGTCTCATTCATCTTTGAAAATGCGACTTAGCAGGTTAATCCCCATGATGTGTTTTTAAGGTGGATAAGCCAATAAAATTAGGAATACCTTTAAAATGAAAGAACTCTATCAGTCAGTCTTGAAATGGTTCATGAATGACAATACTTCTGCCGAGGCAATAACAGGGCCAAATAAAATTGACTGGCTAAGGGCTTTACCCTTTATCGCTTTGAATTTATCGTGTTTATTTGTCTTTTGGGTCGGTTATAGCAAAGTGGCTTTTTTAACCGGTGCTGTATTGTATTTTGTGCGGGTCTTTTCGATTGGGGCTTTTTATCATCGTTATTTTTCCCATCGTACTTATAAGACTAATCGTTTTTGGCAATTTATCTTTGCGATACTGGGTGCAAGCGCAGTTCAACGCGGCCCTCTTTGGTGGGCAACGTATCATCGCCAACATCACATGATCGCAGATCAAGAAGCCGATGCGCATTCGCCTGTGCAGCATGGATTTTGGTGGAGCCATATGGGTTGGTTCATGTCAAAAAAGAATTACTATTATAATCCTGAGCGCGTCACTGATTTAACTAAATTTCCTGAACTCGTTTTTCTAGACCGTTTTGACGGTTTGGTCCCATTTTGTTTAGCTGCTTCATTATTTGTTGTGGGCACCCTGTTACACATTTTTGCGCCAAGCATGGGTGTGACTGGCGGGCAAATGATTGTGTGGGGATTTTGTATTTCAACCATAGCAGTGTTTCATACTACGGTTTCGATTAATTCGCTGTCACATAAATACGGTAAGCGCCGTTTTACGACAAAAGATAATAGCCGCAATAATTTACTGCTGGCCTTGATTACGTTAGGCGAAGGTTGGCATAACAATCATCATCATTATCCTGGCGCTGCACGTCAGGGGTTTATGTGGTGGGAGGTCGACATTACTTATTACATGCTCAAGCTATTTGAAAAATTGGGTATCATTTGGGATGTTAGGCCTGTACCGTCAACTATCTTACAGAAAGATCTGGCATAACACATTCGCACTGGATTGAATAAAATCTAGATGCGTTTACCCTGTTCTGCCATTACAATTTTATTAGACATGAACGACAGGGAGTTGTGTATCATGCTTAAAATAATGGTATTGGTTTATTCATATATAGTGATTCAAATGTTGTTCGTTTGGATCCTATCTCGTTTACTAAAAAATCCTTCGATCGTGGATCTTGCTTGGGTCATCATATTGATGATATCGGGTCTTATGTATTTAGGGATACAGCCACATCACTCACGTTTAATTGTTATCGGTCTATTGTTATTTTTATGGGGTATTCGATTAACCAGTTATCTCTGGTTGACTCGAGTGAGTAAAGGCATGGTCGATAAACGTTATTCTCAATTAGAGGACGCGTGGAACTCTGCATCAGCAATGCGGCATCTTTTCAATTGCCAATTGCAGGGAATATTTATTTTTGTCATCTCCAGTGTTTTTTTCTTTGCCTCATACGAGACAACAAATACGTTTAGCAGATGGGATTATGCGGCATGTGTGTTGGTTGTGATAAGCATACTGGGCGAAGCGCTTGCTGATATGCAATTGCATCATTTCAAGAAACACAATCCAGGCAAAGTTTGCAACATCGGTTTTTGGTATCACTCAAGGCATCCAAACTATTTTTTTGAATGGCTGATTTGGTGTGGATTTGCATTGTTTGGTTTACAAAACCCAGATGGTTGGATGGGATTTCTTTCACCTATACTGCTTTATATCATCATGACGGAAATAACGGGGCCGGTGACTGAGCGAGGATCTGCTGAATCACGTGGGCAACTTTATTTGAGTTATCAAGAGACTACAGCGATGTTTTTTCCTTGGTTTAAAAAAGTGTAGGGGCGAACCTATGTGTTTGCCTTCTTCATCGAGACAATATTTTCGTATTGAGGCAGCAGGGCGAACACATAGGTTCGCCCCTACAAAAGCCACACGTTATTTTTTTTGATGACACATCACACACCCATATCCAGAATTAAACGCAATGGTTTTATCCGGACTCATAAAATCCTGTTGGAAAAATTTTACATTTTTACGTGCATTGCTTATTCTTTTTTCTAATAACTGCCGATAAGGCCATGCAAGATAGTCTTTATCTAATTTTGCATTTTGATAAATCTTAATGGCAGTTTGCCAATTGCCTGACTTAACCAGCATATCACCCATATTCAGAAAAAAGCCTTCATAATTATATGGCGCAATCCATGAATTCCAACAGGCACGTTTAGGGCCCTGGTTAGTTTGATTATGCAGATAGATAGAAAAATTAGGATTGTTTCGATTAATAGGTTCGCCGGCACATAAATCCATAGTTCGCCATTGCCACTTAAGCGCTTCTTGAAAGTATTTACTCTTAGCGTCTAATGTTGTCATAGGATATCCAGCCGTAAAATAATTAAATTCAGGCCAGGCACGAATAGCATGTTGCAGCGTGAAATAACCGCGAGTTTGTTCGCGATTATTTAGAAAGATTTGCCCCATCACTAATTGAGAATCTCCCAAAAATCCTAAAAAACGCGCATCGGATGGCGCAAGTTCAACTGCATCGGCAAAATAATTTTTTGCCAATACAATGTCATTCACAATGGTTGGAGGAATTGATTGTTTAGGCATCCGAGTACGTTCTGTAATTTTCCAAATGTGTAAAAAACCAAGATGAGCTGCAAGCCTAGGATCATTAGGATTTTGTAAATATGCCGCCATTAATAATCGATTTGCATCGACTATATTTTGATAATCACCGCTATGCAGAATTTCCCAAAAACGTTTTTCGGCTTGTTTTGCAAGTGGGGTATTAGAAATAACAGGTTGTTTTTTGGGAGTAAACTGTAACGCAATATCTTCACAGGCGGTAAGTGTGAGACTAAATAAAATAGCAATGATAGGTTTAAAATTCATTGTTGACTGTTCCTGTCATGTGTAGTGAAACTTCCATACTGGCTTGATCATAATAGCTGATTAATCCGGGGTATATAAAATTTATTTATTATGTTGTATCATACTTTCTGTTACTAACTTAAAAAGGGAAATTACTATGGTAGTACGCAAGAAAAAAGCTAAGAAATCAGGTGCTAAAAAAGCAGCTTCAGCAGCTAAAGCCATGAAGGCGAAAGTAGTTGCTTTGAAGAAAGAGTTCAAATCTGGTTTGAAAAAAGCAATTGCCAAAGCTTATAAAGATGGCTTTGCTGACGGTAAGAAAAAAGGCACCGTTAAAAAGAAAGCTAAAAAACGCAAATCTAAAGCAAAGAAAAAATAGATCTCAGTATTTCTTTGTGAAATTACACGCCTCGTTACATATTGTTTCGGGGCGTGTTGCTATCTAGGGAGTGTTAAAGATGACACGTCACCGATGGGTTATTGTAGCAATTAGTTTTTTTGCCATCATTATTAATTATCTTGATCGTTCCGCGCTTTCCTATGCTATTACGCCATTAGAAACTACATTCGGTTTTACCAATGCGGACTTTGGTATCATCGCTTCTGCGTTTGGGGTGGGTTACCTCATTATGACAGTGGTGGGTGGTATTCTAGTTGATAAATTTGGCGCACGTAAAATATGGTCTGCTTCTTCAATTGTGTGGTCGGTTGCATGTGCATTATTAGCTTTATCAACAGGATTTTGGTGGTTTTTTATTTTTAGAATGATATTGGGTGTTGCAGAAGGACCTAATTTTCCTGCATTGACACGCGTTGATTCTGATTGGCTTCCTGTTTCAGAACGTGTTCGTGCTTTGGCGATTGGTTTGGCTGCTGTACCATTTGCATCAGTACTCGGTGCACCGTTTATTTCACATCTCGTTGCAGCGGTTGGTTGGCGGTGGATGTTTGTCATTTTAGGTACGTTAGGAATCATTTGGGCTATTACATGGTTTCTTGTATTTCGCGATTATCCGGAACAAAGTAAAAGTGTATCAGAGGAAGAATTACATCATATCCAAAGTGAATTAGAATCCGTAACACAATCGGGTCATTCATTGGCGGAACAAAAAACCACCTGGCGATTTATGCTTTTCAATCGTGATTTGCTTGTAAATAATTACGCGTTTTTTGCTTTTGGTTATTTATTATTTTTTGCGATCACGTGGCTTCCTGGGTATCTTGAACAAACCTATGGCGTCAACATAAAACAAGTTGGTTGGTTCCTAGTTGCACCTTGGCTTGTTGGCACTGTTTTATTGTTATTGGGCGGTGTCATTTCAGATTGGCTATGGCATAAAACGCATAATCTTCGTATTGCACGTTCGCATATTATCTGGATTTCACAAGTGATTTCAGCGTGCTGTTTTATTCCAGTAGTATTTCATCCGTCATTAACTATGGCATTAGTTTGTATTTCGTTAGGGGTTGGTTTTGGTTTAATGCCAAATGCGGCGTTCTATGCAATTAATACCGATTTAGCGCGTGATCGGGCTGGAACCAGTCTTGGAATTATGGACTGTGCATTTGCATTAGCGGGAATTTTAGCGCCGTTAATTACCGGCATACTTGCTACCCATACAGGTAATTTTATTGGGGCATTTTCATTATTGATAGTCCTGACATTTACCTCAGCGTTCGCAATTGTTGTATTTCAGCGAATGGATGCGGCAGACATTATGTCATCAAAAAGCTATCGAAAAATTAAATCGATCTAATTTAGCAACTGGAGGTTTAGCATGAAGCATGCAAAAGGTATTACTTATTTTGAATTTCTCATTGTAGTTGGTGTTCTTGGTATGTTGGCTACATTTGCAATTCCGGCTTATAAGAATTTTAAAATGCGAGAAAGTTATCACGAGGTGATTGAGGCTGCCGCGCCGTTTAAAGCGGGTGTGAGCGAATGTTATCAAGTATCTCACAATTTAGCAGTCTGTGATGCGGGTACCAATCGCGTTCCGGCGGCGATTACTCAACCTAAAGGGAAAATTGCAAGTATCACCGTTGTTGATGGGGTCATTACGGTTATTCCGGTTCCGTATAACGGTTTCACGGCAAAACATAGCTATATTATGACTCCGGTTATTAAAGGTAAGGAAGTGACTTGGAAAGCTTCGGGTGGTGCGGTTGATGATGGGTTTGCGAGTTAGGCTGATTACCCTGCGCTTTGCTTCTCTGTTGCCCCGCACTTTAAACCACACTGTCACCCCGCACTTGTTGCGGGGTCTGGAATCAAAAACA
>JBDTIZ010000042.1:0-9646 GCA_039936115.1 Gammaproteobacteria bacterium | reverse complement strand
ATAGACTTCCGTGGAATTTATAGATACATACAAAAATTTAATGCGATCATGAGACACGTTATGACTATGGCAAAAACAACACTTTTTATCCCGCTTGGAATCCTTGCCTTGGCAAGCATCCTACTTTCACTTTTCAACGGCAGCACACTCATCACCCCCCATCAAATGATCAGCGCTTTCGCCGGCCATTCTGATGCATTAACTCACCAAATTATCTTCGATCTGCGTATGCCCAGAACATTAGCGGCCTTTGTGACCGGCGGATTGCTTGCACTCGCGGGCGCTATGATGCAAGTCTTGTTGCGCAATCCGCTAGCCGATCCCTATGTGTTAGGTATATCAGGCGGAGCTGCGGTTGCTTCTTTGCTTTGTATTTTAATGGGATTTTCTGGATTTTGGTTAACAGGAAGCGCTTGGGTCGGTAGCTTGCTCGCTATCGTATTGGTTTTTGTTTTGTCTCACAGGAAAAACGGTTGGCAACATCAGTCTATTCTTCTCACTGGCATTGCGCTTGCCAGCGGGTTTTCCGCATTGATCAGTTTGATTTTGTTGACGAGCACAGACACAGAATTACGGGGCATGTTATTTTGGTTACTCGGTGATTTGGGTTATGCGCATTTCCCTGTTTTTGAAGGAAGTGTTCTAGGGGCAGGTTTACTCATCAGCCTTAGTCTCGGCAAACAATTGAATCTTTTTGTGCGCGGAGAAAATGAGGCGCGAAGCTTAGGCATTCATCCCTCCAGTTTAAAAATCCAAATTTATCTTTTGAGCTCTCTACTCACGGCAAGCGCTGTCACATTAGCGGGTTGTATTGGTTTTGTTGGCTTAATTGTGCCGCATTTGTTTCGTTTAATTTGGGGTTCTGATCATCGTTATTTATTGCCAGGCTGTGTTTTATTGGGCGGAAGTTTGTTAACACTTGCTGATACGGGTTCAAGAATTTTATTTGCGCCAACGCAATTGCCTGTTGGTATTGTCATGACGTTGCTTGGCATTCCTATTTTTTTGATGTTGTTACGCTCATGACCCATTTACTAACGACAAACGATTTGACCGTGCAAATTGCTGATAAAAAAATTTGTCAGGCGCTTCATTGCACGCTTGAACCAGGCGATATATGGGGTATTTTAGGCGCCAATGGTTCGGGCAAAACAACATTGTTGCATACGTTAGCGGGACTTATTCCTGCAACATCAGGGGATATTTTTTTAGAGACAAAAAATTTAACTACCCTGTCCGCTCAACATATCGCTCGGCGAGTAGCGATTTTATTTCAAGAAACAAGCGTTACTTTTCCACAGACTGTCTTTGAATTTTGTTTACAAGGACGTTACCCCCACTTGAGTTATTTTGGCTGGGAGAAATCTGTTGATAAAAAAATTGTATTGGCTGCACTTGCGGAAATGGAGTTGGAAACCAAGCTTTCTCAATCTATTCAGACTTTATCGGGCGGTGAGAAGCGTCGCTTAGCGATTGCAACCTTGCTTGCTCAAACACCAAAAATTTACTTACTGGATGAGCCGACGAATCATCTTGATCTTCGACATCAAATTTCTGTGCTGAATCATTTTAAAAAACTTAGCCAAACAGATTCTGTTGGGATTGTAATGGCATTACATGATATTAATCTGGCTCATCATTATTGCAATAAAATTTTAATGTTGTTTGATGAGGGGGAGATCTTGTTTGATAAAACCGATGTACTGCTTAATCCAAAGAATCTTAGCCGTTTATATCGACATCCCATAGAAAATAACCGAAAATTATGGCTGCCTCAATTTTAATCTGAAAAGGAAAATCGTTATGGCGATCCGTGTGCTCATCAATGGTGCGTCTGGCAAAATGGGTCAGCCAGCTGTTAAAACAATCAGCAGTGATCCTGATTTTATATTAGTCGGACAAACTGGCCGTCAGCATGATTTAGCGGCTGAAATTAAAAATACCAAAGCGGATGTCGTAGTTGATTTAACTAATGCGGAAGTCGTATTAAAAAACCTTCAAACCATCATTGCAGCTGGTGCACATCCAGTCATTGGCACTTCGGGCTTAGTTGCCAAACAAATCCAGGTGTTACAGGATCAATGTGCAAAATTAAAATTAGGCGGAATCATTGCACCTAATTTTTCATTAGGTGCGGTATTGATGATGAAACATGCGCAAGAGATCGCGAAATATTTTCCTCAGGTTGAAATTATTGAAATGCATCATGATGGTAAATTAGATAGTCCATCAGGGACCGCGGTACGTACAGCAGAAATGCTGGCGACATCTCGTGAAGTGTCAGGCAGTTCAGAAAAAATTTACAAAGACACTATTCCGGGAGCACGCGGGGCTAATTATCAAGATATTCATATTCATTCGATTCGCTTGCCTGGGTTGGTTGCGCATCAACAAATTATTTTTGGTGGCGTAGGTGAGACGTTAACTATTCGGCATGATTCTATTGATCGACAATGTTTTATGCCAGGAATTGTGTTGGCTTGTAAAAAAGTTCAATCGTTGGATCGACTGGTTTATGGGTTGGAGCATGTTCTCTGAGGATCCACTTCGCGAGATTCTTTTGCACCCTCCTCTCCCCAACCCTCTCCTCCCGCCAAAAGCGCGAGAGGAGAGGGTTGGGGAGAGGAGGGTATAAAAACACAAATCGGTCAATTAATTCGACGCACAACCGCCACGTCACGTTGTAAATTATTATCATATTCCGGTTCAGGACAACGACTGAACAAACTACTTAAACATTTAGTAACCTTAACCGCTAAGTGAGTTACAGGACGTTGTAATATTGCGATTGGCAGACTAGAGAAGAAGTTGTCTTTAAATAAAAAGCTAAAAGGATCACTGCTGTCACAGTAGTTATTTTGACTAGGATCGCATATTGCAGAAGCAACAAAATTATTGTACACATAACGAGTACCCGCTGAAACTACTACAAGGATTGCTGCCTTGGCTTGCCATGTCACTTCGGGCCACATTTTGCGCATTTTGAAAGGCACTAGCGCCCCATTTACAGCACTCATTGCAGTATCGATTAACAGATTATTCACAGGTAAGTTAGATTTGAGAAGATACCCTAAATAACCAGCGCCCAATCCCGATATGCAACTCCCAACTCCATATATATAATCGAATCTCATTGCCCGTAGATATCTCTCTACCGGTTCGCTGCAAATAAGTTCTTGTACCACGGGTTCCGGTTGATGTCCTTCTTCTTTGATATCATCTTCAGCTTGTTTTTCATCATTTTCGTTTAACGGATCTCTCAAATCATTTTGCGCCTCGTTTGGCTGTTGAGGCTGGTCGTTGCCTGGCTCGCCCTCACCTTCAACTTCTAGGGCAACATAATTATTTGCGTTTGCATCCTCGCCCTCGCCTGGTTTTGCTCTGCCTTCCATATGACATCCTTTCAAATAATCTACTGAGAACTAAATGAACTTCCTTTGTACATTGCGCTTTGATCTTCCGCCGCTTGTTTTGCAGCGCATCCTACGACTAAAACAGCAATGATTGCGCACACGAAACCAATAATTTTTTTCATCCCCAAACTCCTTTTTGGATAATCGCAAAAAACAGTTTAAGTATACTCTGGGTTTGGTGAAGAAAACAGGCAGCTTTCTACAAATCAGTGGCGTTTGTAGGGGCGAACCTATGTGTTCGCCCTATCGATCGAAGTGACAACATTTGAGCATGAAAGCCAAAGGGCGAACACATCGGTTCGCCCCTCCAAAAGCCTGTTTTGAGTTCTATGTAGAATATTTCATCCAAATTGGAACTATCCGCTGTAGATAATCCATAAATTTCCACAGCCCAACGCGATATTCGTAAATACCTAATGCATTATATTTACCTTCAGGATAAGCAATACCAAGGCCAAACAATCCGGGAGCTATAATGCCGCATTCCTCGATATAACTGAGGGGCCCCATTCCTTCAATTACGGGCAATGTGCGGCGATCAAATCCAACGGCATAAACCACTTTGTCGCATTGTGGAAGTTGGTGCGCAATATTCGCTTCATTTGAATACACACGTTCTAAATTAGCCGGTAACGTTCCATCTACATTTTCTTTTGCCCACTCTGCCGTAGGGCCTTTTAAACCCGTATCATCAAACAAAATCAAATCATCTAAATAAACAGCATAACGCAATGGTGTGCGATAAAAATTAATAACCCGACGAACGCCGCTTTCAACTAAATTACGTAAGACTAAAATCGCAGAATGCGATGAACCAAATACAGCAACCGTGTCTTCGGGCTTGCAATGGTGATGAATACGCTCGCTATCCATCGCATCTTGCAAGGGAATAATTGCAGGTTCAGCAAAAGCCAAATTTTTTGGCACAGCGCCCGTTGCTAAGACTACACTGCTGGCTGCAATGGTTTGATCCGCTAATTTAATTTTCCAAGTGCGTTCACTCAACGCTAAATTTTCGGCAGTCCCTTTAATGGCTTTCACTTTCTTTTTGAGTTGCTCAGTCACCCACTGCAAAGGCTCAGCCATCATGCCCAAACGACAGGTGTGATGTGGATCCGCCTGATTCAAGGCAAAATTTTCTGTACAGGTTTTATATTCGAAGGCATCGACTGAGTTTAAAAATTTGAGAAATAAATTTACTTTGGTGTTGCTGGGAACGTTTTGCCAAAGTGCGCCGAAATCACCTACCGTAAAGTTAGGATCGATCCAGGCAATTGAACTGGGATTAACACCTTGATCAATCAACTCACCTACCGCTGCAATACCTGCAGGACCCGCGCCTATGATTGCCCATTGATAGGTCATGATGATTCCTCTTTTTCAAATTTTAGCTACCGCCGCAGGGCGAACACATTGGTTCGCCCCTACAATGCATTGATGAAATTTATTTGTCTCGAAAAACTAAATCCAATTCTCGCGCCGCTTTCACTTCATCCAAACGTCGCACTGGTAAATTATGTGGGGCATTTTTCAATAACTCGACATCCGTTTTTGCTTCATGCAATATCTTAATCATCACATCAGCAAATGCATCAAGAACATCTTTCGTTTCAGTTTCAGTGGGCTCAATCAACAAGCATTCAGGCACCATCAAAGGGAAGTACATAGTCGGCGCGTGAAAATCATAATCCAATAATCGTTTGGCAACATCAAGCGCTGTGATTGATAATTCTTTTGCTTCATTTTTTAAGGTAATAATAAATTCATGGCTCGCACGACGCCCTGCAAACGCAGGCGTAAAACCAGCTGATTTTAAACGCGCTAGCAAATAATTCGCATTTAAAGTTGCATATTCAGCGACACGAATCATTCCATCCGCGCCCAATAATCGCGCGTACATATAGGCACGTAAAACAATACCTGCGTTACCCATGAACGCAGATAAACGACCAATCGTTTGCGGGCAATCCGCGTCAGTTAACCAGCGATAAGTATCGCCTGATTTTGCAACGACAGGTGTTGGCAAAAACGGTACTAATCTTTCACTCACCGCAACTGGGCCACCACCCGGTCCACCGCCGCCATGTGGTGTGGCAAATGTTTTATGTAAATTAATGTGCATCACATCAAAACCCATATCACCTGGACGCACTTTACCGAGAATCGCGTTTAAATTTGCACCGTCGTAATATAACAAACCGCCGACTTCGTGAATGATCTTGGCGATTTCTTGAATTTTTTGTTCGAACACGCCAAGTGTCGATGGATTAGTTAACATAATCCCTGCAGTATGCGGCCCAACCGCAGCACGTAATGCTTCAATATCGACATTACCCTTGGCATCTGTTGGAATTTCGCGAACTTTAAAACCACACTGGACTGCTGTTGCTGGATTTGTACCATGCGCTGCATCTGGGACTAAAATTTCGTTGCGTGCTATATCATTTCGCGCTTTGTGATACGCATGAATCATCGCGACACCCGCAAATTCACCTTGCGCACCAGCCATCGGCGTTAACGAAACACCTTTCATACCAGTCACTGCTTTTAAAATTTCTTGCAGCTCAAAAGCACACGCTAGATAACCTTGGCTATTCATTTCGAGTGATAAAGGATGATGATTTAAAAATCCTTCTAGCATCGCTAAACGATGCACGCCGCGAGGATTGTATTTCATTGTGCAAGAACCTAAAGGATAAAAATGTGTGTCGATGGAAAAATTTCTGCGTGATAAACGCGTGAAATGTCTAACGACTTGTAATTCTGACACTTCAGGTAATAAAGGTTCTTCGGTACGCAAAAATTGTTTTGGAATATCGATTTTATCTGTTTTAACACGAGGTATCTGTGCATGAGCAGCGCGATTTTTTTTTGAGAGTTCGAAAATTAATTCACTCATTTGGTTCTCCGCATTTTTTTGGGGGTTGCTCTTGATGGGCTGTCATCTTGCACTTTAAACCTCTGTCATCTTGCACCTTAAACCTCTGTCATTCTGCACTTTAAATCTCTGGCATTCTGCACTTGTTGCGGGGTCTGGTATCAAAAACATAAAAAGTCATTAAAAAAAATAGAATGTGTTTTTTATTATTTCAAGCCCTGACCCCGCAACAAGTGCGGGGTGACAGAGGGTTAAAGTGCGGGGCGACAGTGAAATCAAAACACTTCACTGCAAACAGCGCAAACAAGAAATAATCTAAATATGAGCTTTCTCAACCGCATCCGCGCGCACACCCAACGCTTCACGCAGTGTATTTACAAACAAATCTAAATCGTCTTGAGACTTTGTTTCAGTTACGCAAATCAATAAACACTCACCTAATTCCGGATAGAATTTTTTCAAATTAAAGCCCGCTTGAATTTTGGATTTAGCTAATTCAACTAATACGTGCTCAACAGGTTTATTGATACGAACAACCATTTCGTGAAACATAGGTTGTTTAAATACACCAAGTACACCGTCTATTTTGGAAATTTTTTCTTGCAATGACGTTAAATTTTGATGCGAAGCCAGCGCAACTTTACGTAATCCTTTTGGCCCCATCAAACTCATGTAAATGGTGCTCGCCGTCACAAGCAAACCTTGATTAGTGCAAATATTTGATGTCGCTTTTCCGCGGCGGATGTGTTGCTCACGCGCCTGCAACGTCAATACAAAACCTTGTCGCCCCTGTTGATCCAACGTACGTCCAACAATGCGTCCAGGCAACTGACGCACAAATTCTTGTTTGCAACATAAAAAACCGTAATAAGGACCGCCGGATGCAAGCGGCACACCCAATGGCTGTCCCTCGCCACACGCAATATCAGCGCCGGTTTCGCCCCACTGACCCGGTGGTTTTAAGAGTGCCATCGCTGTTGGATTCACAACACCAATCACTAATGCGTTATGGGTATGCGCCCAATCGGTTAATGCATCGACCTCTTCTAACACCCCAAAAAAATTGGGCTGAGGAATCACCAATGCAGTGATATTTTCTTTAGACAACTGATCGAGTTGTTTTAGCGTGATACGTCCTGTCTCCGGATCAAACGGAACCTCAACAATTTCGATGTCTTGCTGACCAACGATAGTTTGCACCACTTCACGATAATAAGGATTCACTGTTCGCGGCAAAAGAATGCGATGAGACTTATTTTTTCGATGTGAACGCACTGCCATCAAAATTGCTTCGGCTAATGCTGAACCGCCATCATAGAGTGATGCATTCGACACATCTAACGCCATCAAACTTGCCATCATGGTTTGGAATTCATACAACAACTGCAGTGTGCCTTGGCTAGCTTCTGCTTGATAAGGTGTATAAGCCGTCAAAAATTCACCGCGGCTTGCCACTTCCCAAACCGCAGCTGGAATATGGTGCTCATAAGCGCCTGCACCAATAAAACATAGCGCAGCAATGTCTTTTGCAGCACGTTCGTGCATTAAGCGCGATAATTCCATCTCGCTTAATTGTGCAGGGATAGCAGACAATTCTTTAATGCGTAACGCTTGCGGAATTTCGTCAAATAATTCTTCGGTACTGGCCGCACCAATGACAGCTAGCATCTCTTTTACATCTTGTTCCGTATGCGGGATGAATGGCATACCCATACTCCATCTGATTAATGCGCTTCTGAGGCCACTTGCTTGGTATATTGATCAGCAGTCAATAAATCACGAAATTCATTTTCAAAAGGACGAATGCGAAATAACCAGCCTTTTCCATATGGATCTTCGTTGACAAGTTGTGGGTTATCTAACAATGCCTCATTAATTTCGACGATTTCACCCGATACTGGGCAATAGATATCGGCTGCTGCCTTGACTGATTCAATCACAGCGCATTCTTGGCCGATTTCCAAACTGATCTCAGGCTCTGGTAATTCAACATAAACCAGATCGCCCAACATGCATTGTGCGTGATCAGTGATACCCACTGTAATCACATCATCGTCTTGCCGAACCCACTCGTGGGTTTTTGAATATTTTAAGGTTTTTGGCACGCTGTTCATGTTACCGCTCCATTCTTGCTTGTTTCTGAAAATGTTTTCTTACCCTGCCGCACAAAAGGCGGTTTGATGACTTGTGCTAAAACGTGTTTTCCTCGCATTTCGACTAGACATTCTGTGCCTATCGCTGCCGGTACGCGCGCTAATGCGATGCCTTTATTTAAAGTGGGTGAAAAACTACCGCTAGTGATTTCACCTTCGCCTGCGCCTTCCACTACAACTTTTTGGTGATTACGCAAAACGCCTTGGCCCTCTAGAACCACGCCCACTAATTTTTGTTTAACCCCATTTTTTAACTGGGTTTCTAGCGCTTGACGTCCAATAAAATCACGCTCTTTCGGTTCAAACGCAACCGTCCATGTTAAATTGGATTCCAAGGGCGTCACAGTTTCATCCATATCAGAACCATATAAATTTAATCCTGCTTCAAGCCGCAACGTATCACGTGCGCCCAATCCGCAAGGCTGAATGCCTGCTGATAACAGGGTTGCCCAAAATTCTGTTGCCTGATCGACTGGCACCATAATTTCAAATCCATCTTCGCCGGTATAGCCTGTGCGGGCAACAAACAGAGAATCAACTTCGATGGCTGAAAAAGGTTTCAAATCATTAATCATTTGCTGGTGCGCTGATGGGAAGATAGCAGGAATTTTACTTCGAATGCCAGGGCCTTGAATAGCTAACATGGCATAATCCGTTCGTTCTTTCATTTCAAGCTTAAATCCATGTGCTTGTTTTTGAAACCAGGTTAGATCTTTATCATGCGTACCTGAATTGACGATCAAACGATAAAAATCATCTGTCATTTTATAAACAATCAAATCATCAATCACGCCGCCTTGTTCATTCAACATACAAGTATAGAGTGCTTTGCCTGGTACCAAACGATCAATATTGTTTGCAAGAAGATAACGTAAGAACTTAGCGACCTCGGGACCGGTGAAATCAACGATTGTCATATGAGATACATCAAAAACCCCTGCATCTTGACGCACGTAATGATGCTCCTGAATTTGGGAGCCATAATGCAGCGGCATGTCCCATCCCGCAAAATCAACTATTTTGGCTGCTGCTTGTACATGGCAGTCATACAATGGTGTTCGTTTGCCCATACGCTCTGTCATTTCCTTAACACAGATTAACGAGGTGTGGAGTATACCGTTTCAGATTAGAAAACAGAAGGGTAAAAACTTTTTCTCTCCTGCTGTGTCATCCTGAGCGCAGCGAAGGATCTTTTACTGCCG
>JBDTIZ010000041.1:0-11873 GCA_039936115.1 Gammaproteobacteria bacterium | reverse complement strand
TGCAGGGCGAACACATAGGTTCGCCCCTACAAAAGCCGCCTTCCCGGAATGAACGCGCTTTTTGCACATCTCCTTGAATGTATTCTTTTTCCAAAAACTACTCCCCATTTTTTTCAATTTATTATCTATTTACCCCCAACATCCCCATATATGTCATATAATTGAGAGGTAAGTTCCCTCAAAAATGAGGTGTGCCTATGAGCTCAAGTTCAAAAAAATTTGGCGGAGGAAATTCGCCAAGCGAAAATAAAGGTATAACAAGACAGCCCTTAAACCTATCTTTAACTATGTCCGAAGAAAGCGAGGAAGAACAATCCCCTGAAAGCACCACAAAAGACATGTCAATATCACCCCCATCAGGTATGGACATAGATACTGATACTGAAAGCACGCAATCTTCGCCATTCAGTACGCTCCGTACCGAACCATTGTTTGAACTTCATTATGTATATGAAAACCTTCCCACAAAACAAGAATTACTATCCATACTTCAAAATGAGATAGACAAATCCAGTGCAGCCATTAAGCGACGCGCCAGTTCAGGTGAATGGTATGAAATTTGCTTATGGAAAGATGAAAAAAAACCTAGTCCATTAAGCGTTCAATCTGGAAAACTCTATGTTATGTACGACAAGGTAAATAATACTCTAATTTACTTAGTTCGTGATCCTAAAAATAATCTCGTTGAAGGCTCGGTTACTGCATGGTCAATAACAAGCGGGAATGAAAGATTTGGCAACAAAAACTTCAAGGCTTTTCTTGCAGCGCTAGAGAGTAAAACAAAATCTTCCGAAGACATGCTCACGCCTCAACATAAGCGAGCTTTGCTGCAAGTCACTACACAGCTCGGTCACACTTTGAATATCGATGCTGCGCAGGAAGAAAAAATCAATGATGTTACAATGAAACTTAGACGAGCCTCTAAAACTTCTTTTACTTTTGATTTCGCTGCAAAAGACGTTATTTTTCCTCCAAAAGATACATCTATACCAACAACTATTGCAGATTCGTTAGCTTACAAAGTTTTTGCTAAAAACTTTCCTGAGCTACAAAAAAATTGGTTAGATGCGCATGTTACAAGAGTAGAACTTACAATCAATGAAACATCGGCAGGCACTGTTGAAATTTCCGTGAAAGATAATGGTAAAGGATTTAGTGAGCGATTTATTAAACCTGAAGAAGCGACTCAACCGAAAAGTTACGGGGAAATTCTTTATCCACCTTACGATCTTCAGTTATTGTTGCAAAAGGAAACTCCGAGTGTAGACCAATTAGAAAAACAAGGTGTCGCACTTCCGGCTCTAATTAAAATAGATGCTGATCCCGCTTTATTTTATTTATATGGAAATATAAAAGATAAATCAGAATTAACCAAACTCGACAATCAGAACACTGACTTACTTAATCTCAATTTCGAGTTAGGAACCATTCATGTTGCTGAAAATAATGAGAACAAAGCTTTGTATGCACTCATTCAATCGAACAAAGCGCATGAAGAAAAAGGAAGAGTTTCTAAAATTAAATCGGATAAAACTCCAAACGCAAGCGATTATGGTGGTGCAGGCCGAGGACTCAGTGGCATGTTTAGTAACTTACATAAAGTGGGCGGCGATATTTTGATTCAAAATATTTATTCGCCTGGAGATAAAGAAAAAGTGATTGGCGCGGGAGTGACCTTAGTTTCTCCTGTTCAAAATGAATTGCAACTTAGAAAAAATAACACTGTTGAAGACAAGGGTGTTATTTCTACGACTAGATTTTTTGGACATAAACATAAAATTATTACTGAGGACAAGAAAGAAAAGACAGAAAACGTCCGTAAAAAAGCTCCTAAAATATAGCGCGGGCGAATACTAGAGATTATTACCTACTCCGCTTTCTGCGCCACCCAAACATATGCGATTCAAATATCTTAAACATTTTACGTTGACTATTTTGATCAAGATAAAAAAAGCTATGCCATGCCAATATCACATCGAACTGTTCCTTTAGGTTTATTTCGCGCATATCAGAAACTATCCAGCGCTCATTTGGAAAACGTTTCTTGCAGAGCTCGATCATTTTATGACTGCCATCGACACCCGTAACTTTAAAACCTTTCTCAATGAAAAATTGCGCGATAGGCTCTCCCGTTCCGCAACCCAAATCTAGAATAGTGATCGCGTTCAACGAAGATAGTTGAAATATGGTTTGAATACAAAAAAAGTGTAGTTTTGGACGGTTTATTTGATTGTTGTTAGTCTATGCCCAATTGACTGGATACCGCGGACAAGCCGCGGTACGACGGCGGTGGGAGATAGATTCATTTTATAGGCTAATAAACGTGAGTAACAAAAGCTTTTGTATATCTACCGCATACCTGTCTATTGTTGGTCATCTTCCCAACCGCCGTCGTACCGCGGCTTGTCAGCGGTATCCAGTCAAATTGACGCGTAATACCAAGTGAGCAAAATAGTCCGGCAGTTCAAGCCTGAGCATATGCGAATGTAACCTGAAGCGTATCCAAATTCGGTAATAATTATATTTGTCGCATTGCTTATTGGGCTCACATTTTTTATATTCATTTATAGCCGATGTTAGACTTGAACCACATTTTATTTTGCATAAGTGAGTATCTCTACAATGACTTATAAAATATCGTTTAACCCATTAGAAGAAAACGATTTTGATGAAATCTTTTCAGCTTTTAAAATGATTGGTTGGAATAAACCAAGAAGCATTTATGAGACTTATTTTAAGGAACAATCAGAAGATACTCGCACGGCAATTTTAGAAAGTTTTGAGCTATTAAATAGATTTTAATGTGCTGAAAGTTAATCGGCTAGCGATTACTTGCGATGTGGATAATGTACGGAGTAAAAAAATTCCTGAACAACTTGGTTATCGACTTGAATCAACGATGAGAGCAAATAGAATTAATCTGATTAGTGGGGAAGTAACCGACACATTGGTGTATGCCAGGAATGATTTAATTAACTTGCCGGAGTTAAAGGTAGCTTGGAAAAATGGTAATGCATAATATCCGCACATTATTACCAAGCCCTGCATTTCCGAATAAAATTCTTAGCTTTACCCATAGTTATACCCGGAAAGAATTTTTTAACCAAGCCTGAAAATTTTGATTCGCGGCATATTGATTATCTGGCGTCCCGGAGAGGATTCGAACCTCCGACCTGCCCCTTAGGAGGCGCGCAATATAAAGAACGATGAAGTCCGATTTTTTCATAAAAACCCTTTAAAACAAGTCAGTTATCATATTGCATTGGCCATCCTCGTCCGATAGAATGCACTCTAATCCAATTATTTTTAGGCACCTATGTAGGTACCTGATATCACGATGAGAGCGCAAACAGCATGAGCAAAAAGGACAAGGAACACAAACTCACTATTCGCAACAGCACTGCGGAGTTTCTGATTTTTACGCAGCAGGCAGGCGAAAACGGTATTGAGGTGCATTATGAAGACGGGACTATTTGGCTGACCCAAAAGCTGATGGCGGAATTGTTTGATGTTACAACATCCGCTATCAATCAGCATCTACAAAATATATTTGGATCGCAAGAACTTGATCAAAATTCAGTTATTAAGAAAAACTTAATAACTGCAAGTGATGGGAAAAAATACAATTCTCGACTGTACAATCTTGACGCTATCATATCAGTTGGCTACCGCGTCAATTCCAAGCGCGCTACTCAATTTCGCCAATGGGCAACGTATATATTGAGCCAGTTTGCAGTAAAAGGCTTTGTACTAGACAAGAAGCGGTTAGAGAATGGCGGCTTTCTGGATGAGAATTACTTCGAACAACTACTTGCGCAAATACGCGAGATTCGCCTCAGTGAGCGCCAATTCTATCAAAAGATTACTGATATTTACGCGACTAGCGTTGATTACAATAAAGATGCACCTACCACCAAAGAGTTTTTTGCCAAAGTACAAAATAAACTGCACTACGCCATTCACGGCCATACCGCGTCTGAGCTTGTCTATAAACGTGCTGACAGCAACAAACCAACCATGGGCTTAACAAGCTGGGTTAACAGTCCACATGGAAAAATTCTTAAGACAGATGTGCCTATCGCAAAAAATTATCTTAATGCAGAAGAACTCGACTCCCTTGGCCGCATTGTTAACGCGTACTTAGAATTAGCAGAAGGGCGCGCCAAACGTAAAATTCCAATGACCATGGAAGACTGGGCGAAGCGATTAGATAAATTTCTTGAGTTTGACGAACGCGCCATATTAAAAGACGCCGGCAAAATCAGCGCAAAAATTGCTAAAGACCATGCTGAGAGTGAATTTGAAAAATATCGCATCATCCAGGATCGTCTTTTTGAATCTGATTTTGACAGGGAAGTCAAAGCTATTACCGAGAACTTGGTCACAAAGGATAAAGATAATGAGTGATCAGTTAATCGGTCAACAACAGCCTGTTGACCTAATTGTGCAACGCCCTGTTGCACAATTAGATAGGACATAAAGCCATGACAAAACTAACCGCAAAGAAAGTTGAAAACGCTGCACCACGCAGCAAAGAGTACAAGCTACATGATGGTGAAGGCTTGTTCCTGCGTATCCGCCCCAGCGGGGCGAAAAGTTGGCTTTTCTCTTTCAGCCTCCCAGGTGATCGACGCCTCATTCGCATGACAATTGGCTCCGTAGATAGAGTTTCTCTAAAAGAAGCTCGCGGCATGCTGCCAGCGCTACATAAACTCGTTGCTAATGGCATTGACCCACGTAATGCAAGAGCAGCAACCCAAGCTGAAAACACGCAAGCAGTGACTATGCAAAGCCTATTCGATACATGGATTGAATTTGTAAAACTCACCGCCACCATCACCCCTGCGTGGATCAAGCGGCATGAAGATCGTTGGCGATTACACCTCAAAAAAACATTAGGCAACCTGTTTGCTAAAGACGTAACCCGCGCACACTTGGCTGCGGCACTTGATGCCATGTCACGTAAAGGCATTAAAGAAGAAACGCGTAAAGCTCTCACCACGCTAAACCTAATGCTTGATTATGGACTTACACGCCACGCCATTGAGAACAACCCTGCACGCATGCTAAGACCCAAAGATTTCGCCGCAACAGCGGCGCGCTCACGTGACAGAGCATTATCACTTCCAGAATTACGCGCGCTGTGGGGCGCATTAGATCAAGCCACAGAGGAACGCAAAGGTATTGCTAGAACATCCACATTATCGATCATTACAGCAACCGCAATTAGGCTTTTAATTCTGACAGGTGCACGCCGTGGAGAAGTCGCTGGCATGCGCTGGGATGAGCTAAATCTTGAAACTGGCACATGGACATTACCCTTCAATCGCACCAAAAACCGCAAGCAACACATTATTTATTTGGGTGCGCTCGCGCTAACTTTCATTCAAGCATTAAAACCATTAACAACCAGCACTCCCTTTGTATTTGACACAGGGCGCAGCACCGGCCACATCCACACAGACTCTCTCACCACCGCAATCAATCGATTGAAAAAATCGGCGCCATTAAATGAACTCAAATCTTTTACCATTCATGACTTACGCCGATCTGCCGCAACTGCATGGGGGGAGCACTTAAAAGTGAAGCCGCACGTAATTGAACAAATGCTAAACCATCAACCCCTCAACAAATTAGTTGCCATTTATCAGCGTGCGACTTATACAGAGGAGCAAAAAACAGCATGGCTAGCTTGGAGTGAAATGATAGAGCATCAGATTGCTAAAGAACCAAGCAATGTAATACCAATGAATCGCATGGCAACCATGAAATGACTCAGGATTTCATACAAATGAAAAACAAAAGCATTCCTAATGCTCAGATACCAGATGAGCCGCAAATCAAATACCCTAAATGGTTGCACAAAGATATTTGCACTCATGTACAAAAACGAATAGATAATGCTATTTATTACAAGCATGCTCCGCTGGGAATAGAACTGGGTATTTATAGCTTTCTTACAGAACAAATCAACAAAATCAAACCAGTTTTGACCGATAGAAACATGGAAGGGATCTGGAATTCCTTATGCAAAGAAGATATTGATAAGACTTTGAAATTAGTATCTTGCCTACTTAAGCTTCAAAATAACTTTCATCATGGCTTACATTTACGAAAAAAACATATCGCCGAATTAAAAAGTGCAGAAAAAATAAAAAATTTAACAGAAAAACTTATTGAAGCCATGGAGGATAACCGAAACTATTACGGGCATATGCAAACTGAAAATTTCAACGCCCTATATGACTCACTAGAAAATTTCGGAAAAGAAACAAGCGAATTAATTGAGGACTTTAAAGGGCATATCAAAGAAGATGAATATCAGTTTTGCGAATACTGGCCTATAGGTAGGAAGTATGACACCGACAATTCACTTGCTATTTTTTTCATAAGAAAATTATATCATTTCTTTTCTACTGAATTTGGTGAACCGAAATATACCATCATCGAAGCGATTGTAAATACCATTTTCCATACTCACTACACTGTAAATCACGTCATTAAATACGCTGCCTCTATGCGGCAATTTATTTGTGATGATTCGATAGAAAAATAATCTCTCGAATCATCATTATTTCCTTTATCCAATTCTGGCCAAATTAGTTTTTTAAGAACTAATTTGGAGAAATCAAAATGGATAAATTACCTGAGACTGGCTATTTGCGCTTAAAGCAAATCCTTGGCAATAAGCATTCCCAGCCGCCGATCTTACCTCTTATTCCGATTAGCAAATCGACATGGTGGGAAGGGGTCAAAACAGGTCGATTTCCCCAGCCAATAAAACTTGGCCCTAGAACCACTGTGTGGCGCGTTGAAGACATCCGCCAACTGATAAGCAATGGCATAAAGGGGAACGATCATGGAGCTTAAAAACAAAAGCCCGTATGTCGCGGCAACGACAAAAGGGCTTATTGATAATTCAAATCAAAATGATGGTACTAATGATAATCAAACTAATCAAGGACCAAAACATGTCACTTATTACCTTTTCCGTTCCACCGAGGTAATAACAAAAAGCATATCACCGGAGAACATGTATGATTGAACCTAAACATGTACTCTCCGCACTAAATTATTTAGATTCTGAATGCACTCGCGAAGAATGGATACGCATTGGCATGGCAGCAAAAGCAGCTAAATTATCATTTGAAGATTTTCATGGCTGGAGCAAAAATGCTGGAAATTATAAAAATGAAAAAGACTGCAGAGCTGTTTGGAATTCTTTTGATGAGTCAGGAACAGTAAAAGCTGCAACACTGTTTTATCTAGCACGTGAAAAAGGTTGGAAAGAATCAGATAAAACGCATACCAATACAGAAATTAATAATAAAAAAAATGGTTTCAACCAAAACTCGCGCACAAATGTTCTTGAAATATGGAATCGATGCATACCCGCTGCCATTTCTCATGAATACATCATCCGCAAAAAAGGTAATCCAGAAGGTTTAAGAGTTTATCCACAAAACGCACCGCCCTTATTTATTTGTGGTCAAGATGTTGAAGGCTATCTTGTAGTGCCGTGCCTCAGCAATGGTCAGATTCAAACACTTCAATTTATTCCACCAAATGAAAATAAAAAATTAAACCTCCCTCATGCATCTTTCCATGATGGTTATTTCACTGTTGGAAATATTAGCAACGTAATATATATCGTGGAAGGTCTAGGGCAAGCATGGGCAATTAATAAATCAATGGGTGCAACAACCGTTGTTTGCTTTGGTGTAAATCGCATGATGGCTGTGTCCAATGTTTTGCGCAATAAACATCCTAATGCAAATTTAGTTATCGTATCTGATCGTGGCAAGGAAAAAGAAGCTGCTAAAATTGCTATTGAAATAGCTGGCGCATGGATAGCAATGCCATCGCATTTTTCTGATAACTATGATGTAAATGATTATCTGCTGGAATACGGTGAAAATTCTTTGCGTGAACTTCTAGCTCGCCCTGTAATTGAAATGCCATTGAATGTGATATTAGCTAATGAGCTACCAGAAGAATTCACACCGCCAGATGAGCTGGTTCAAGGTATTTTGATCGCCGGAGATGGGAGCATTCTTTATGGTGATTCAAATAGCGGTAAAACTTTTCTTGTTATTGACCTAGCTTGCTCAGTGGCACGCGGTGTGGAATGGTTTGGACGTAAAACAGAGCCTGGGCTAGTAATCTATCTTGCTGCTGAATCACCAGCATCTGTACGAAGACGATTGCAGGCATACCAAAAACATCACAATGTTCGTGTTATGAATTTTGCTATTGTGCAAAGTCCTATTGATTTATTTGATGGTGATGCTGACACCGATGCCTTAATTCAAGTCATCCACTTCCTGGAAAAACAATGCAGGCAAAAAGCTCGCTTAATAATTGGCGATACACTTGCTCGTTTGAGTGCAGGTGCCAACGAAAGCGCCGGGCAAGATATGGGCTTGGTAATTCGTCACTTTGACCGCATACGCCATGAATGCAACGCACACTTTATGATGATTCATCATAGCGGGAAAAATGCTGCTGCTGGTGCACGAGGTTGGAGTGGCGTACGCGCTGCTGTTGATACTGAAATTGAGGTGACTGATTCATCCGCCGGTCGATGTGCCGAAATTACAAAGCAGCGCGATCTTGATACGAAAGGTATTCGAATTGGCTTTAGACTAGACACGATAACGCTCGGGTTAACTAAATGGAAATCTCTTGCTACAAGCTGCGTAGTATCTCCTGCCGATGCACCATCAAAGAATACTGGTAAACGACTGAGTGAAGTCGGCGGTGCTATTAGTGAATATCTGAGAACCGGTGAAAAGCCCATTAGAAAACGTGATTTAGTAAAGCACTTTGAAAGCAGATATACGTCTGGTGCTGTTTATCGTGAGCTCAAGAAACTTGTGCAAGCTGGTGTGGCGAGTGATTGCATGGGTTATGTATCAGGTATAAATCAAAACACAGAGCTTACTGTCGTGGAAGTGTAAATTGGTGCGGATTAGTGCGAAACACTAAACAGCATCATTGGTTATATGAGTGCTAATTGGTGCCGAGTACTTTAGTACGGCACCAATCTGCACTAACCCTAAATCAAGATTAAATGGAGACTCTTGAGCATGACAAGGGCATATCACGGAGTCTGGATGAAAATAGTTTTCATCCCAATACGCGCGCACGCGCGCGTCATGGGGTCTGGAAAAGAGGTGCAGAAATGACAGGGATTTACTTTGATAAGCGCGGCAAAATGAGGGTTTCTGGTCATTGCAATGACCCTAAAACACTCAGAAATAACAGGAGCAAGTGTGGAGCTAAAACGCGAAAAGGCACGCAATGCATGGCACCTTCTGTGTGGGACAAGAAAAATGATAAAACTAGAAATGGCCGATGCAAATTACATGGAGGACTTTCGACTGGTCCAAAGACTGATGCAGGCAAAGAGGCTATACGAACCAGTAATCGAAGACGTAGGAAATCTGTTTCTAAACCTTAATCTTCTGCGCTACCCAAACAGTTGCTTCGCCACATTCTGGGTCGTGCATTTTATGGAGCAAAACTTTAAATGAACTTTCGTTCAGAAGTTTTTCATATTCTTTAGTCGATAAAGATGCATGATATAACTGTTGGCCACCATTATCGCTCCACACTTCGTCTTCTTCCTCGCCAGAGGTGAAAGCCAATATGCCGTTCGGTTTAGTATGCGCGCTAAATATTTTAAACATTTTTCGCTGGCTATCATGATCAAGATGAAAAAAACTATGCCATGCCAGCACTACATCGAATTTCTGATTCAGGTTTATATCGCGCATATCCGAAATTATCCACTGCTCATTCGGAAAACGCTTCTTGCATAGCTCAATCATTTTCTTACTGCCATCAATACCGGTTATTTTAAAACCTTTATCAATGAAAAATTGCGTGATAGGTTCTCCGGTTCCGCAACCTAAATCTAAAACTGAACCACCTGCTGGGATTGATTTTACAATTAAATTTAGGTACTCAGATTCCATGAGGGTTTTAGTGCGAGCATCATCAAACCAACTCACAATTTCCTCATAGCATTCATAAACTTTTTCTTTATTACGTTTAGTCATACATTTACTCTTCAAGCGCTTTTATTATTTTATTAACATCATCCTCAACAGAAACAGAATCTATAGTTAACGTAGCGACTTCTTCAAATAGATGATCACGTTCATTGTGCTGTTTATCCAGAAATACTTTCATATCAGCAATTGGAAGCAATGGAACCCTGCCGCCTTTCATGCGTTCAAGTTGCGTCGGCACTGAGACTTTTAAATAAATGACAAATTCTGAAGATAACAATTTTCTATTTTCTTTTGTGGCTATCACTGATTCTTCCAGCACCACTACAACATGCTCTTTATCAATGTAATGAGATAGGATTTCATTTTCACATCGATGAAATGCTTCTTCGCCTTGGATTCCTAAAATTTCACTCAGACTACGCCCAATATAACGCTCTAAACTAGGGTTGGCATCAATAAGCTCCCAACCAAGTTTTTTAGCTAATGCTTCGGTCAACAAGAATTTGCCTGCACCCATGTGTCCGATAATAAAAATACGTTTAGGTTTGATCATGTTTGCATACCTCTTAGAGATGTTAGTTGGGTGTCTTTTTTTTCGGCCAATAGAAAAACAAAATAAAAGGCATAGCGATAAACGAAGCCCAAGTTAAAGCATTCGTAACAGAATTGTAATTTGCAGTCAAAATTTGCAAGCCTGTTAAAGTAAAGAAATATATCACTGTTAGAATAAAGAGCGTTGCTTTACTCGCAGAACTAAATAAACCTAACTTCTCATAGGCATTCTTCACCGTATTTGAAAAAAAATGCCATACAGCGTATGCAATAAATGGAGTAATCAATATAAAAATCCACCAGGGAGATAAGTCTAATGAGTGATTTATGTTTGCAATATCTGCTGTTGAACTAAGTGATCTAAGTGGTACATATGCCCATAATTCTCTAACATTAATTAAGTTAATCCAGAAAATTAAATAATATAAATAGCTATTAAATTTTTTTCGTAACAAATAAAGTGTAATAAGATAAATCAATAATGAAACAAAAGGTCCTGCAAATGCTATTAAACTAATTAGCGACTGATGGCCAGATTGATTAATCGACGCATAATCGACATTTTCATCGATACCAGCAAGAAAAACGAGATTTTGCCAGTTCCACCCGCCGTAAATAATATCCAACGGATTATTTTTAAAACCTAAAGCCCATGCAGTAAAGCTATGGCCAAACTCATGAAGATATGCGGTTAGCTGTGCAAGCCAAATGTATATAGGTGTTAGCCAAAGTAAAATAATATTTGATTTACGCATTCATGCCTCCAATAGATAGTAGCAATCCATTTTTAGGCACCCAGATAGGTACCTAGCAAGAAAACAAGAGTTTAATTATTTGGTGTAATTAAAAAATCCCCTTATTAATCATGGCGTCCCAGGGCGGATTCGAACCGCCGACCTGCCCCTTAGGAGGGGGCTGCGCTATCCATCTGTGCCACCGGGACGTTGTTTGTTGCTGCAATGAGAAGATACTTGAAATGTGGTTTGAATACAAAAAAAGTGTGGTTTGAGAAGGTTTTTTCGATGTTGTTAGCCTATGCCCAATTGACTGGATACCGCGGACAAGCCGCGGTACGACGGCGGTGGGGAGGATTGACCATTCGATGGGAAAGGTACAGCGATAGATGTACAACAGCTTTTGCGGCACGTCTTTATGATCTAAATGATCGATCTCCACCGCCGTCGTACCGCGGCTTGTCCGCATAAGCGCTAACCTAAGGAAAAGCCGTAAGACCTAATCTGCGGCTTTCTTTTTCTTGAGCTTTCTGCGAGTGCTTGCCTTATTTCATTCCATCTACTTATT
>JBDTIZ010000040.1:0-9540 GCA_039936115.1 Gammaproteobacteria bacterium | reverse complement strand
ATTTATCTAAGATCACACCCACAAATATTTGAGTAATCATTAAAGAATAATAAAATGTCGCTGCAAGATTGCCGAGGCCAGCCCCCGTTAATTGCCATTCTTCCATTAGTTGCTTGGTAATAACGCTAGGATAGATTTGCAAAACGTATTTATAAAAAAGAAAAAACGCACACAGACTGATCACTAAAGCCGGATAGCCGCCAAATCGTTTTTTTGACTGTATTGTCGTATTTATCATAATAATTAACTCTATTTGACTGATTGGATTAACAGCATGTTATTAAGCTGCCAGAAATATTTATCGAATCGTGCGTTAGGAATCAGCCTGTCCTAGCGCACGATTCGAAGCGGCCACTAAGACAGGCGACTAACGCTAATTATGACGACGTGGATAATTTGAGAGGAAATACAAGATACAGCACGGCCTAACGCAAGGTTTTGCGTTCTGCGGAGACTGCATTGTGGTGATGTAGTATTCATAATTATTCTTTTTGCCTAAGCCTGAACACTGAGTTTAATCGGTCTTTGGATTATTTTCTAGCAAAACTTAGCGCTGATTGCCGCTAATTAGGTAGACTAATTATTGCTCTTAACTATATTATCGGCTTGAATGGAGTTATTTTTTTAAAATTGTCCCTATCTTAAGCTGGTTTGGAGTCTTATATGAAAAAAAGCGTTTTAGAAATCTACAGCCTCGCTGTTTGTTTTGTGGTAATCATTTGTTTTGCGATTACGTTAGGAAAAGGCACCTATGATATCATCAGAATCATCAATCCTTCCTTTACTTTAGTTTCCTATCAATATACACAATTTCAGACTAATGATGATTTTTGTAACGCATTTGATAAAACTAAAAAATGTATTGGCAAAAACGATGATCAAATCACAAAAATGCGTGAAGCGGGTTATTCAATAGCTTTGCAAAATGAACGAAGAGATGGAGTTCAAGGTTTGGTGGTTGCCTTAATTGTGCTTTTAGTGAATGCCATTATATTTATCCCACATTGGCTGATTGCACGCAAAGCGCGGGCTTAACCCATTTGCGAATCAGGTTGACACAAAATTCAACAAATAAGAAGGTTTATAACCAACCAAATCCTAGCAATAAATAGCCATGTTTAGTCCAAAAAAGCCAGCTTTTCTCCAAAAACAACGACGCTTGTCAGACTGCCAAAACCTTGCTCACGTCGTTTGTGAGCTGGCAGAAAAAGGAGGCAGAGAAAAATTAAGAAAGTTTGCCGCAGAGCACTATTGTGTCGATATTGTCGGTCTGGCAGGCGTTACACCTTGTGGAGTATTGGCTGCTCAAAATAAACAAGAAGCTGTTTTTTTGCTAATTAATGAATTTAATGCATGTATCAATGCAGCGCTTTATGGCGCTGCGTATGGAAATCATCCCGATTTAGTTAAGTTATTATTTAAGGCAGGCGCAGAGCATGGAGCTGCGCTTCAAGGTGCTGCTAGAAGGGGGCACGTAAACTTGGTCACAACTCTAAAAGAACTGGGGAAATATTTTAATCCTCGTCTTATAGAAACGAGTGCGGCACTAGGAAATTGCTTAACGCTTTTTGTAGCATCAGAAGAAAAATCTGTTCTGCCCAGTAGCGACATCAACAGGTGGGTTGCACAAGGAATTGAACTAGAAAAAAATATGCGGATGTTGATAAGCTAATAGAAAAAAACAGATATTAAGAAGAAAAGAGATTTCGTTATCGGAGCAATGCGAGGTGCAGCTTCTGTAGGTGATATAAAGCGTATTGAACATCTTATTCTGCAGGGAAATCATTTCGCAACAACATCAACTTATCCACAATTTCTGTGGATAACATTGTGATTAACTCTCTTACAACCTGGGGGCATACATGTAATGGATTTTTTACTGTGCTCTCTTATGTGAAAATATTTCTATTTAATTTATTTAAAATCAATAAGTTATAATTGACCTGCAAAAAACAAATCCAGCAACAAACTCTATCCACAAAAAAACTGTACTCGAATTAGTCTGTGCACAATTCCAAGCTCTCTAGCGTCAATTTTGCCGGCGCGCCAGGTTGTTCACAGACTAATCTAGGCACCAGATACCCTGATAAACGCTGAGTCATATCCCAGTGGATCTTCTTGGCTATATTACGATCAAGATCAAAATGGGCAGCGCCTTTTACTTTGTCTAATACATGCAAATAATAGGGTTGGATACCCGTTGCAAACAGTGCTTCACTGAGGTCAATCAATGTCTCTACATTGTCATTAACGCCTTTGAGCAAGACTGTTTGATTCAATAAAACTACACCAGCTTGCGCTAATTTCTGCATGACAGTCACAACGTCAGAATTGATTTCCTGAGCGTGATTACAGTGCGTGACTAAAACAGTTTTAAATCGGACCGCACTTAACCAGTCAATCAAATCTTCTGTAATCCGTTCTGGTAAAACGACAGGCATACGGCTATGAATCCGTAAACGCTTCACATGCTGGATGGCGGCGAGCTTGTCGGTAAACTGTCTTAGGGTCGAATCACTGACAACCAGAGGATCGCCGCCGCTTAAAATAACTTCGCTGATCGTTTCATTTTGCGCGATATATTCCAATACTTTGTTCCAGCCTTGGGTGCCGGGGTTATTTTTTTCATAAGGAAATTCGCGGCGAAAACAATACCGACAATTAATTCCGCAGGTACCAACGAGTGTTAACAAGACTCGTCCATGGTATTTGTGCAGCAATCCTGGGATAGGATTGGCCTCAGTCTCTTGCAGAGGATCAGCATGATAGCCCGCGACTTCGTCTAATTCAGCGCCTAGCGGCAATACTTGACGCAAGAGCGGATCATTTAGATTGTTGCGCTGCATCCGTGCAAGAAAGCTTCTAGGGACTTTAAGTGGAAATAAGGCCGCTGCACGTCTTGCTTGGTCTAATAATCCCGGATCGAGTTGAAGTAAGTTTAATAATTCTTTTGGATCCGTGATGGCATTGACTAAAGCTGTTTGCCAAGCGGATTTTTTATCGGTTTCTACCACATTCATCGTATTTGGTCTTTTGCATATTTTAAACAAGCGGGTATTATATGCGAAATCTGCATAGGAGACCAAAAATGGGTGTTTACACAACAAGTGAAATTCGCGGCGGCATGAAAGTGGTGATCGATAATGATCCTTGCGTCATTCTAGAAAATGAATTTGTAAAGCCGGGCAAAGGCCAGGCATTTAACCGAATTAAAACTCGGAATTTAAAGTCAGGACGTGTTGTTGAGCGAACTTATAAATCTGGCGATACCTTGGAAGCGGCGGATGTTGCTGAAATTGATGCGCAATTCCTTTATACCGACGGCAATGAATGGCATTTCATGTGTAAGTCATCGTATGAGCAATATGTGATGAATGAAGCGGGCGTTGCTGATACTAAGCTTTGGTTGAAAGAGCAATCCGATTGTATGTTAATGCTTTGGAATGGTCTTCCTTTAGGTGTGACCGCGCCTAATTTTGTGACGTTGAAAATCGTTGAAACAGATCCAGGTGTGCGCGGCGATACTTCGGGCGGCGGCGGCAAGCCTGCAAAACTTGAAACCGGTGCGGTTGTGCGTGTGCCTTTGTTTGTTGCGGAAGGTGAGCTAGTTAAGGTGGATACTCGGATTGGTGAGTATGTTTCGAGAGTGAAAGAATAAAATCTCACAAGTAATAAACCATGCTTTTGCTCTTGTAGGGGCGAACCTATGTGTTCGCCCAGCGGCATTAGCTCGAAGTTTGACAAGGACGAACACATAGGTTCGCCCCTACAAGAGCAACATCCATGTCCTGGCAACCCACAGCAACGCTAGCTACTTTAAAAAAACGCGCCGAAATAATTCAACACATCCGAGATTTTTTTGCCGCGCGTTACATACTCGAAGTAGACACTCCGCTCTTAACCTCTGCAACTGTTACCGATCCACATGTGACAGGAATTCCTGCGCTATTCAAAGAAAACGGCGGAAACAGCACACAGCAAATGTATCTCCAAACCTCGCCGGAATACGCAATGAAACGCTTGCTTGCAGCCGGATCAGGCCCGATTTATCAAATGTGCAAAGCTTTTCGCCAAGGAGATTTAGGAACGTTTCATCTTCCAGAGTTTCTTATGTTGGAATGGTATCGCCCCGGATTCGATCATCAACAATTGATGAATGAAGTCGATGAATTGTTACAGTTAATTTTAAAAACACCAACAGCAGAACGTATCAGTTATGCAGCTGCTTTTGAAAAATATGCTGGAATTAATCCGCATCTTGCGACGGTGAGTGAACTGGAGGCGTGTGCTAAACATCATGCTATTCACTTTGTGACGTCAGAGCCGTCATCACAAGACAAAAATAATTGGCTAGAATTATTGTTAACACATGTTGTCGAGCCACAGATCGGGCAACTCTGTCCTGTTTTACTATTTGATTTTCCTATCACGCAAGCCGCCTTGGCGAAAATCCGAATGGAAGAACAACCACCTGTCGCATCGCGATTTGAAGTGTATTTTAAAGGAATTGAATTGGCGAATGGATTTCATGAATTACAAAATTCGGCTGATCAACGGCAACGATTCGAAAATGATTTGAAGTATCGCAAAAAAAATAATTTACCAGATGTTGCGATTGACGAAAAATTCTTAGCAGCGCTTGATGCGGGATTGCCTGATTGCTCAGGTGTTGCATTGGGTGTTGATCGGTTGGTGATGTTGGCATTGGGTTGTCAGACACTTGCGGGTGCGGTGAGTTTTTCGTTTGATAGGTTAAAAAAATGACTGGCGTTGTCACCCGCACTTATTGCTACTCTGTCACCCCGCACTTGTTGCTACTGTCACTCCACACTTGTTACTCCCGTCACCCCGCACTTGTTACTCCTGTCACCCCGCACTTGTTGCGGGGTCCGGGCTTTAAACAATAAAAAATACATTTTATTTTTTTAATGACTTTTTAATGTTTTGATTCCAGACCCCGCAACAAGTGCGGGGCGACAAAGCCAAGTGCGGTGTGACAAAGCTAAGTGCGGTGTGACAAAGCCAAGTGAGGCATGACAAAGCTACGTGCGCCGCTCGCGCCTCAGTATCCAGCCCCTAAGGCGACAAATACAAAATCTGTGCCGTCGATTCTTTCTGCTCTTGGTTTTTTTCCGATGCCTGCTTTACTTGCTCATGATGGCTCTTCAAAAATGCAAGTCGTCTTTCCTCCGTTTTGAAATGAAAGCGCACCACCTGCGGCGTATTGATAATTGTTAACAGATTTTTTTTCAACTCACGTATAGGCGCAGTGTCAAAATGTTGTTCGTCAATTAATTCGAGCAAATGTGTTATAACAACTTTTATTTCAGCAAAAGGAATCGATTTCTCTTCCTTTTTTTCTTCTCCTCCAGAAGCAACAGGGGCAAATATTTTTGTCGGCGATACTTGCAATATCTGACGAAAAAAATTATTTAAAAATAAACTTTTTTTAAAGTCTGAGCCAGATGCTTCGTACCAGCGAGATAATGCTCGGATTAATTCATTGAATCTCGTGCCATACACCGCTGCATAATTAATGTCGAGTGGAACGGTTTTCCCCCAGTGAGGCCTGGCCGCAAGTTTGTTATAAAAAAAAGCTCCCAGGTCTTTTTTAAACGCTGCATATCCCGGAATACGTGCGCTGGACACAATATCAAATCCACAAACATGTTCATTAGGCCGATGAAAACTTGTCGATAAGCCACCATTAGTTCCTTTAAAAAATCGCAGATAAACCGCATCAATAATAGGGTAAAGTTGTTTTTTAGCATAACTCTCTAACGTATCACTGAGATGCTCTAGCGCGGCAACAATTTCATCACATCCTTTTTTGCGCGTATTAAATAAATAATCTGCATCATCCAAGTTCCATGGAAAAGCAGTTTGATAATGCGCGATATCATGCCATGGCCCAACAGAAATATTATCTTTGAGTCCAACTTCCATACGTGAAACTAAATGTTTCATGTATGCAGGAATTAATTGCGAGTGCGTCGTTAAAAAACCAGGGATATTAAATAAATTATTGAGCCTGATTGCGAGCTCTTGTTCAAAATGACTTAATTTAGGCGAATTGTGAGTATTATTCACATCTAAACTGACAGGTTCCCAGCGCAACACAATGACATTTTTTTGATTACGTTCGTCAGTTTGATACGTTGGAATATACATGATGCTGATATAAGGGTATTTAAAAAATAAGCCGTCTTTAATTTCTTGAATTAACTCATTAATGCTACGCGCTTCAGTGACGCACTGAAGTTTTTTGGCTGTGATGCATTCAATTTCAACATTTAACACAACGCCAAATAAACCAAGATGGCTTGCACGAATAATTTCAAAGTCAGGATCGTGATTATCAATGCGTACAATTTTTCCATCAGGACGACAAATCGTCATGGCACGAATTAATCCTGCAATAGCAGGTTGATCTTGGCCTGTCCCATGTCCTGTTACGGATAGACCAACAAATGTCACGTGAGGAATTAAGCTGGATGTTGGTAACGAAAGTTTATGTTTTTCAAATAATATTCTATCTAGCTCACCAATTTGCACGCCCGCACCCACGCGAACAAGACTTTTTTCTTGATCGATTACTTCAATCGTTTGAAATTCATCGCCCACTAAATTCACGATGACATCACCTTCCGCACATGGCGTCATTGAAAAAGAATTGCTGTAACGTCTGGCAGCTCCGTTAGTCGTTTTTCCACCGGCTGCTGCGCGCAAAACAATTTGTTCTCCAGGTTCTTTGACTTTATTAAATTGATTAATTAGCGTGATGAGATTTTGCAAATCAAGCTTGTGTTCGATTGCAAAAACAATTGCATTAGGCGCAATGACATTTTTAGTGAAATTTTTAAATCCTATGTGGTACCTGATGGAGTGTTTGGTCGCGAATTCTAACAGAGTGGTTTTATTCTTCGATGTGATTGACATGACAGCCTACCTCCGTGCAAGTGCTAGCTCTCAAAATGAGAGCTTAAGAGGAAACGCTAGCATTGGTAAACTTAAGGAAATCTTAAATGAAGCAATGGTTAGGGCAAAATTTGCACGACGGTGGAGTGATTGTCTTGTGTCATGCTCATGCCTCGAAAAAGACCCGTCATTCTCGCGAAGGCCATGGGGCGAGCCGGCGATCCCGTCATTGCTTCGCTCGCGCTCGCAATGACAGTACATCTCCTCAGGATCAAGAAGAACGTTTATGTTCTATTTGAATTATATGAGAAGAAGAGCTGGATAAGGATGGATTGGGTTGCTTTCTAAAAAAAAGCGTGCAGGGTATTTCACTTAGTTTTTTCGATCCAAATACTGTTTTATGGCTTTGGAGATTGCTGCCTTCTTGTAGCTCGCTAAACTTTGACAAAATCTCTTTTATAGTTGGATTTTCTTTGCCTTCACTAAAAAAATGTCTCTCTAGAAAATAACGGCTGCAAGGATCTCTCTGGATCTTGATGGGGAGTGGCAAAGCAGAAAATTTATCCTGCTCGATTTCGCTTTTACCTTTCAAGTTATCTAGGTCAGAAGCAACGACACAAATACTACCTGTGATACACAGGATGGTGCCTCCTATCACGATAGCAGCAGCTGCCCACGCATATTTTGAGTACGCATATCCAAACCGGCCATCCAAGTCGTCGCAAGCTGAGGTAAAAGTTGACCAAAGCGTTGCATTACATTGTTGAAAATAGGCTGAAATACCGCCATTGTCCGCGCAAGGCGTGACATCGTATCGACAGCTATTAACCAATGAATCATACGTACAACGACAGACATGACTAACGTACTGGCCATCAGGTGTGAGATCGCATTCTCTCTCACTGTAAAAATTATCTTGAGTTAATTTATTTGGATCCACATAAGCTAGCAATTGATCAAATACAGCGGTTTTTAAATCAGACAATATCTTGGATTGGGAAAAAGCATAGAGACTTTTTTTTATATTCCATGCCGGCAGCAAGGAGGCTAGCGCAGCGCCCGCACCCGTCAAAACTCGCGCCCAAGTGGATTTTTTTACGGGTCGATCCGTAACTACAGCATTACGTCTAGTAAGCTCATCGGTAACCGCAGTATCTATGTTCGCTTTAAAAACCGGTAGTGTATTTTCCACGAAATAGGTGTCTACCATTTTATGCAATACATCTTGATTATTGGCGACGTACGTAGTTAATGCTTCATGTTTCGGATACATGATATGGAATCTCACTGCGCTCTTGACGTCAAGGTAGGAATAAATATTGAGCCACATAACAGTCGGTAATCGGAAATAAATACTGACAGCCTTAACCTCGGCATCGGACACTTCTAGTTGATCTTCTTTTAGCGCTTGCAATTCAACGGCATCGGGCACTTCTAGTTGATCTTCTTTTAGCTCTTGCAATTCAACGTATTTAACATGTGATTTCATAAGTAACGCTCATTAGGTAAATTTATAGACACATCATACGTTAGAAGTATTAAGGAAATATTAACCGCACGAAGAAGAGATTTAAAGAATACCTAGGCCTGTCATTCCCACCTTCGCCACCGTCATTGCGAGCGCGAGCGAAGCAACCCAGTTGATAAGAGATTGGTTTTGATATGCTGTGAAGGTTGCGAGACAGGAAGGCGCGCCATTTGCGACACAATTCAGTAGTTGCTTCTTTTTATTTTAATGTATCAATACGAAAACCATTGATCCATCAAGTCGCGTAACTCTTTTACGTTTTTGCCTCTTAGCGCAGAGAAAGTTTGAACAGTCACTGGATTTGAGTAATTACCCAGCGACTCTTTCACTTCACGTAAAGTTTTGCTAGCGGCGCTCTGGGTTAATTTGTCTGATTTATTTAGCAGAATATGCACAGCTAGTTCGCACTGATTGCACCAAGCCAGCATGTGTTGATCGAACTCTTTAAGCGGATGACGGATGTCCATGACTAGGATTAATCCTTTCAAGCAATCACGCGAGCGTAAATAATCATCTAATAATTTTTGCCAGTGTTGTTTGATGGAAGGCGGCACTTTGGCATAACCGTAACCTGGCAAATCGACCAAGCGTCTCTCAGTATCTAAGCCAAATAAATTAATTAATTGAGTTCTCCCTGGTGTTTTGCTGACACGGGCAAGACCTTTGTTTTGGGTTAACTGATTTAAAACACTAGACTTTCCAGCATTTGAGCGACCAACAAACGCGACTTCAACGCCGTCATCCGGAGGTAATTGGGAAAGATCTGCTACACTTAATAGAAATTCAGCGCTTTGATAATTTGATTTATTCATCGATTTAAAAACTTCTTATGTTTACAATAGCCGGCTATGACGAACCCTATAATACTCGATTCTCTCAATGACGCCCAGCGCGATGTGGTTACTGCACCGCTTTGTCATCAATTAGTGCTAGCCGGTGCCGGCAGTGGCAAAACACGCGTGCTAACATCGCGCATCGCTTGGCTGGTCGAAAAAGAAGGCTTGTCGCCTTTAAATATTTTATCGGTGACCTTCACCAATAAAGCGGCAAACGAAATGCGTTCTCGCGTTGAACATTTGCTAGGGCCTGCTGCC
>JBDTIZ010000039.1:0-4367 GCA_039936115.1 Gammaproteobacteria bacterium | reverse complement strand
GCAATTAGATAAAATAGCTGATAACATGAATAATACCCCAAGAAAATGCTTGGGTTACCTAACACCCACAGAAGTCTTTATGCAGCATCAAAAAGCCATCTGTCGCACTCCACCGTAGAACTCCCCGTGATTTAATGTCTTAACTTTTTGATTTTTAATAATATTTATATTTTCTAACTGATGAATGACTATCTTGATTATAACTATACAATAGCTTGAGTTTGGTAAGGCTCTACTTGCTATAAATGGATAATCTTAATATCAGTAAATAGGAGAAGATAAATATATATGTCTATGGTGCAACCGTTGTTTCTATTACTGGGTATTAATCCTCGTCAATTCGTTAAAGAAGAGCTTATGCTTTTGGAAGCAAAGTTATTTGCACGTATATGCGAGGAGATCAGGGAAATAATAAAGGAGCAAAATAAGGATTATTTTCAAATTATGAAACTTAACAAGGAAAAAAACATGTTAGAAACTGAATTTATTCGTTGCATTATTAACGACATTTTATCTACAGAAGAATATAATCTTTCAGGTATTGCCCTTTATACTGATGCGCCAGAAGATGTTATTTATGATTTGGCTAGTGGGTCCAATACTAACCCAACCTTATTATTATCGCGAAAGATTATTGAGTTGCATCGGATAGTTAGACCTAATCTCTATCAAGAAATAGCAAATAAAATTAAACAGGAATTATTGGTCGCCGCTTAATTTGATTGGATATTCAGTAAAGCCCTTGATTTTAATTAAGGGCTTTATTTTTCCTGGGTTTAAAATTCCCTGTGCTATTGGGGTCAAGTCCTGAGCGATCCTCACAACTTTCTAGCATACTATCCTCCAGATTGTTAACGAAGTAATCGTATCAAAAGCAGTTACCAACTCTTTTTTACAAAATCGCAAATCATTGCGCATCAAGACTTGCCAGTCAACAAAGATACGTATCCGCTAAATCTACCACCTCTTTCTAACCTTAATTAAATCCTACATGCTACTTCTTTTTAAGGGCAGCATAATGGAAATAATTAATAGCACTCATTTTTCAGGCAACAAACAAAAAATTATCAATTGAGAAGAATGGTCTAAGCTAATCTTCGAATGGAAAAATAGCACCGAAAGTCAAAAAGAATTTTGTGCTCGTTTAAGCTTAAACATAAATACATTTACTTATATGAAAGGAAAGTTATCTGCAAAATGTAAGAAAAAAAAATTTATTCTAATTAGCATTCGCCAAGAGATTCCACCTAAGCTTGTTTCAAATATCATTTTAGAAAATTCCAAAGGCATGAAGCTACATATTTCCTTGGCTGATATCGACGAAAGCATTATTTGCTTACTGAAAATAGCAGGCTGGTAATGCTTAAATTACGAGAAAATACCAAATATATTTTAGCCTTGAACCTATCGATGCACGCAAAAGTATAGATAGCTTATCAGCGCTCGTTGTAAATTATTTTGAGGACAATCCTCAGTCGGGCAATTTATGTATCTTTTTTAATAAAGCACGAGATAAGGTGAAAATTTTGTGGTGGGACAATACAGGATTCATCTTGCATTACAAAAGATTATAAAAACATCGTTTTGTTGTTCCGAAGATATCAGGTCAGACTCACCTGGAAATTTCAGAAACGCAATTACATGGTTTATTGGCGGGACTCGATTTCTCCTTAATGAAACATTTTCCTGCAATTAATTATCATCAATCTAAAAGCAGAGGGTATTTTAAGGTAATTTGTTCAAATACCCTCATGAAAAAAATTCCTAATTATCACAACAAAACGACAGAAGAATTACTTGAAATTATTGCTATGCAGGCAAAGCAAATTCAATTTCTTGAAGAGCAAAATGCCGCTTATCGACTGAGACAATTCGCTAATAAATCTGAAAAAGGCAATCCTGATCAAGTTTCTTTATTTGATGAAGCGGAACAACCTGCTCATCCAGAAAAGATTTTAGCTCACGAAGAAGAAATAACAATTGCTTCTTATACCAGAACAATAACACCGGGTAGAAAACCGCTTCCTGTTGATCTTCCTCGCGTACCGCGTATTTATGATTTGCCGGAAGATGAAAAAATATGTCATTGTGGCTGTGAATTAACACATATTAAAGACGAAAAGAGCGAGCAACTCGAAATCATTCCCGCAAAAATTTATGTGATAGAACATATTCGAAAAAAATACGCATGCAAACAGTGCGAGGAAACCATAAAAACAGCTCCAAAACCGATGGCACCGATTCCACGAAGTATTGCAGCCAGCGGTTTGTTAAGCCACGTGCTGGTTTCGAAATTTCAGGACCATCTTTCTTTGTTTCGACGATAACAAATTTTACGGCGCATTGGCGTAGATATTCCGCGCGCAACATTAAGTTTATGGGTAATCAAGTGTGCTGAATTAATGATGCCATTCATGAAATTGTTTCATGATCGCATCCTGAGTTATGATGTATCGTTTTCTGATGAGACGACGATTCAAGTCATTAAAGAACCTAATAAAGGTGTAGCCAGTAAAAAATTTATGTGGTTATTTGCGGGAGGCCCTCCAGACCAATTTGTTTTTTACTACCATTATCATCCTTCGGTGCACCATGTCGTCGAAGAATTTTTTACAGATTACTCAGGCTATTTGCATTGCGATGGCTATCCTGGTTATGACGCTCTGGCATCTAAAAATCACGAGATAGAATTAGTCGGTTGCCTCTATCATGCACGACGTAAATTTGTCGAAGTGGCAAAGCTCGCGCCTAATAAAGAAGGTGTGGCGGCCTTCGTCATTAAATTAATAGCTACGCTTGCGCACATTGAAGAATCTATAAAGACATTATCTGCTGATGCAAAGTATCGAATTCGTATGGAAAAAAGTAAATCCATTCTTGATCAGCTACACAGTTATTTGCAACACAACCAGCCAACCATTCCACCTAAAAGTTTATTAGGTCAAGCTGTGAGTTATACGCTTAATCAATGGCCGAAGATAATAACATACTTGAAAGACGGTCGACTTGAAATTTCTAATAACCGATCAGAGCGCGCCATAGAACCTTTTGTGATTGGACGTAAGGGCTGATTATTTGCTTATAGTGTTGCAGGCGCAAATGCGGCCGCGACAAACTATAGCGTGATTGAGACGTGCAAGCACCACAACATTGAGCCTTATGAATATCTGCGTTACGTACTGCAAGCTTTGCCTCAATGTCAAACCATTGAAGATTATGAAGCGTTGCTACCATATAATATTAATAAAGAATTATTGGTTAGTGAGATTTGCTAAAAAATAAGGGGGGATTGTTTTAGCGCATACACTGCATCAAGCCTGCTACGGGGTTAGATCTGTTAGGAAGCCAAATTACTTGCGCTATGCTTCAGGAAATAAATAAACTTAAGGTCATCGATTTAATTATTCCTGCCATTCCGATGCTTTATAAGATTATTTTAAAAAAAGAAGCATCGGATACTTTGAACAAAGAAATTTATGATATTTATAAAAATTCTTGCATGGTTGTAGAAGACAAGGTTAGCTAGTTAAACTGCTGTCAACTTGAAGAGCCGCCTTTTTCGAAATATCAACTATGCCGTTATTTAAGCCTCGTTTTTTTGTGGCATAAATAATCATAAGTGGAAAGACGCTAAGTAATAGCGTGCCACCACCAAGAATCATTTCATAGGTAGTCACATTTCCAACTTGGACTTGAGAGGGTGGTATAAAACCTATTAATATAGCTACTATACAAGCAAAAATACCTATTAAGCTGCACATCCAAATAATAATTTTTCCTCCAGGAATCTTATAGGCACGTGGTACATCTGGCATTTTATAACGAAGCCTGATAGCAGCAGCAAATAGTAAAATATAATAAGGTAACGCTAATATTGTGGTTAAAGCTGACAACATCCAATATGTACTACTAACACTAGGCATTAATAAAAATGCACAGCATAGGATTGAAACAATCACTCCTTGAGCAAATAGGATGCCGGTCGGCATATTTTTATTATTAGTTTTCTGCAAAAAGTTAGCAAAGTTAAAATCTAGGGAGGCTATTTGTAGGCTTCTTGCTGGAGCAAGAACCCATGTGGTTAATCCACTTAAGCTACCTAACACAATTAGGAAAACAATAACGGGTATAAACCATGCCATGTGAAAATAATTAAAAAATAAGCTAAACGCATCAATCAAGCCTGTAGTAAGGCTAATTTGCTTAGTAGGAATGACCACACAAATCGCCAGAGAAGATAGCACTAAACTAAAAAAGATAACTATTCCAGCTATTGTTAGCGCTCTAGGATAATTTTTGTGGGGGTTTGCCACATCTCCAGCGTGAACAGCGGATACTTCAATGCCTATTAAGCCAAATAGCACGCT
>JBDTIZ010000038.1:0-7853 GCA_039936115.1 Gammaproteobacteria bacterium | reverse complement strand
GAATTTGAGCAAAAAACAAATCGACTGGATTATCACTCCACGCTAAAATGCGCGCTTTGTTTTGCAGTGCCCCAGCCATGATAGCGGAACGATCTGGATAGGTTTTAAGGAGATTATTTTCTAACTTACCCACGATAGTTTTACCTAATAACTCAGGATGAAAACTGCCTAAATTAATTTTTACTAAATCATTTGGTAAAGCATATATAGGCACCGTGAAATGCTTGTCTTTTTTCAAACTGGCATGCACTAATGGTAAATAATATCCCGTAAATATACCTTTCGGATTAAAATTATTTTCAATTCGATACGGTTGAAACCAATATTCAAAAAATTTCCGTGCAGTATCACTGTCAGCGACTGTCAATTTATGTGCTGCTTGACAAATCGTCTGCCATGCAGCTGCATCGCCACCGCGCGGGAGCGAACCGAACGTCGCTTTGGGTTTGAGTTTTTCAATCGCGTAACAGGATCGCAAAAAAGCCTTTAATGCTTCAGCTTGATTATCTTGTTTCCAGCCAGGTAAATTTTCAAACCGCGCTTCCAATAAAAAAAAATGCGCACCGAACATGCCGGTATAATAAGATATGCCAGAAAGAATCATCACAACAAAAGATGACGCCAGTATGAAAAGTTTTGTCCAATTTTTCATGCTTTACCCGCTAATTCATCCCAGATTTTTGGATCTTCAATTCCAAGATCAAACACAGAAATCCCACGCAAATTATATTTTTTAACCAAATCAAGTTTGGCTCGAAATGATTTTGCATCTTCTGCAAAAATATATTCGTTTAGCCAATTATGGTCATAAATCGCATAATTGACTTTTTCGACATCATCCCAGCGGAACGTAGCGTGATATTTTTCCAGTAAATAAATCGCTTTGTCATAAGCAATATCTGTCGCGTGCATGTATATTTTGCTAGACGGACTTCCAGCAGTAAACCAGTACATTGAATACGTGGCAATACCAAGAGAAAGTTTTGCGGCCGGCACATACTGCAATGTGTATTTGATAGTTTGCTCAACCCATGGCGCGCCAGCGGTTGCGCCAGGTGTAGTGCCTTCGCCATGCTGGTTATAAGCCATAATCGTCAGAAAATCTGCGCTTTTGCTCAATGCTTTTAGATCATATGCACCTTCCCAAACAGTATATAATTTTTTGAGATATGCTGATGCTTGTGGATTCTCCCCTACTAACGGCGCGATCGCATAACTCACAATAAGTCCTTTTTTATGTAATGCTTCTGTGGCTGTCACATAAAAATGAGTCAACACGTCTCTATCTACAAACGGGATCATTTCAAAATCAAATTGCACGCCATAGAAATGATTTTTTTCACAAGCAGTAAGAATAGATTGTATGGCACGTTGCTGTGCTGACTCATTTACTAAAAACTTATGCGTTTTTTCTTTATCAAACCCTGCATTGGTAATTAACACCATAAGCTTCATGGAATGACTTTTGGCAAAACTTTTTAATTCAGGATCTACATATCCCCAAAACATTCCGTTTTGATCTATTTGGTAGGCTTGAGAAACAATGATATCAATCGATTTGTAATGATTTTTGAGACTGGCCAGGGTATTTTGCATTGACGTTATCTGCGAGGGATCATCACTACGCAAAGCATAAAACAAATTCTCGCCTGCATAACTTAACGAGATCAAACCCAAACATCCTATCATTGTCATGATTAGTTTTTTGATAAAACGCATCGCATCTTCTCCCTGATTTCTTGCTTATTCTATTGTATAATCACTTATTGTCTATTGGTAAGGAAACCATTTTGAGGTTATATTTATTTTATACATGCTGCCTTCTTAGCCTTATCAGCTGTGCAAACTATGCTGATCTGCATAATCAGACAACGCCTCTAGACAATACAGTTTTATCAACTCACCATCATTACACGCGCAGTCAAAAATCAACCAGCCAAGACTGGTGGCGAATATTAAAAGATCCAGCACTCAATCATTTGATTGATGTTGCACTCAATGACTCTCCTACTTTACAAAATGCAGAAAGTCGCGTTAGATTTGCACAACAAATTGCTGCGGGTACTAATGCATCACTCTGGCCTGCAATTGATGCAAATGCAAGTGTTGCTCGCAGAAAATTTACTGCGAATACATTCTTTCCCCCACCTTTTGGTGGCAACACATTTACCCAAGGTGTAGTGGGTCTTAATTTTAATTATGAATTCGACTTTTGGGGCAAAAATCGGGAAACATTCGCTGCAAAAATGAGTCAAGCTGAATTTGCTCGCGCGAATGTTTTGGCAACCCGATTGGTATTGACAACTGCATTAGCTACGACTTATTTACAATTGCAAAGTAATCTTTTGCAATTATCTTTAGCGCAAAAAATATTACAAGAGCGTTCAGCCACCTTCAATATCATTAAAGATCGCACCCAAAATGATATTGCTTCAGAAATTCCACTCACACTTGCCAATACGGATCTTCAAAAAGCTAAAATAAGAGTATCCAGTTATCGGGAAGCAGTGGCGTTATCGCAGCATCAGCTTGCCGTTTTAATGGGCAAAAACGCGTTAGTCAGCCATGTTGATACGGTTAGCTTCCATCAACGACGCTTAACGATTCCACGTGTTATCCCAGCCAATCTATTGGCGCAGCGACCCGATGTGTTAGCAGCACGTTCTGAAATGGAAGTTTATGCACATGAAGTAAACGCTGCAAAAGCAAGATTTTTTCCCAACATTAATCTACAAGCAATCTTTAGCATGCAAAGTTTTGGCCTGAATAAATTGTTTGAACCATCAAGCCAGGACTATATAGCTGGGGCGGCAATTGATTTACCCATCTTTGATGCCGGAAAACGACGCGCAAACTTAGGCGTGCAATATGCGGCGTTTGATGAAGCCGTAACACAATACAATCAAACAATTTTGGTTGCCTTACGTCAAACAGCAGATCAATTATCGATCTTACACGCTAGAGACTCTGAATTAACCGCGCAATCGAGTGCCGTTAGATCCATGGAAAATAACGTAAAACTTACATCTTCTCGTTTCCATCATGGTATAGTTGACTATACCGATGTGCTGAGAGCAAAAAGCATTTTACTAGAACAACAAACGTTACAAATACAATTACAAACGCAACGTCAACAAGCAGTTATAGCGTTGGTTAAAGCATTAGGCGGCAAGTTTCAAGATTCCTAAGGATAGGTATGGTTGAAGAAAATATTTCAACACCCCAGCATGAGAAGACACATACTAACCGATTGAAACGAAATCGGATTCTGAGTCTGATGGCTGTTATATTTTTGCTACTAGCGATTGGTTATGTAATTTATTGGCTAGTGTGGGGACGGCTTGAAATTTTCACAGATGATGCTTACGTGAATGGCAACATTGTTAAACTCATGCCACAAATATCTGGTACTGTTGTTTCAATTAATACAGATGATACACATTTGGTTAAAACTGGCCAAATTCTCATAAAACTTGATGATACAGACGCAAAAATAGCGTTTCAACACGCTTCGGCGGCATTGGCAGTCACCGTTCGTCAAGTCAAACAGTATTATGAAAACGCAGCAGCGGCGCAATCCATGCTAATCATTCGACAAGCTGATCTCGTGAAGGCTCAACTGGATTTCAAACGACGATCGGGCTTAGTCGGCGATCGAGCTATTTCACGTGAAGAAATGCAACACTACCGCACCTCGCTGGATGCTGCATCAGCACAATATGATATTGCTTCGCATAAGTTAGGCAGTGCGCTTGCTTTGGTTGAAAACACCCATCTTTATCAGCATCCGCTAGTCATACAAGCCAAAACAAATTTCAAAACAGCTTATTTAAACTTACAACGAACCACCATTGTTGCACCGGTGATGGGTTATATCGCTAAACGTAATGTAGAGGTAGGTCAACAAGTTGATCCTTCGACGTGGATGCTGGCAATTATTCCATTAAAAGAAGTCTGGATAGATGCCAATTATAAAGAATCACAGCTGCGTCGAATACGTATTGGTCAACCTGCAACGTTAACCGCCGATGCGCTTGGCGGATTAAAATTTCACGGCACCGTCGTCGGGTTAAGCCCAGGAACGGGTAGTACGTTTGCATTATTACCACCGCAAAATGCAACGGGAAACTGGATCAAGATCGTGCAACGATTACCCGTCAGAATTGCGTTAGATCCAAATGAATTAAAATATAACCCGTTGCGCTTAGGATTATCCATGCGCGTGACGACTTATACTCGCGATTTGAGTGGCCATTTATTGCCTATGGTCATTGATGCAAAACCGATTTATACCACTTCTGTCTATGCTGATCAGTATGCAGAAGCGGATCAAATGATTGATACCATAATGAAAACTACTTCGCCCGACGTTTTTTTGACGGTGAAAAAAAATGCATAAACCCTTTACCGGACCTACTTTAGTTTTACTCACACTCTCACTTTCGCTCGGCATTTTTATGGTTGTGTTAGATACATCTATCGCAAACGTGGCTATTCCACCGATTGCGGGCGATCTTGGCGTTAGCTCAAATCAAGGTACTTGGGTTATTACTTCATTTTCTGTCAGTACAGCGATTATGCTACCGCTAACTGGCTGGTTGGCGAGACGCTTTGGTGAGGTGAGATTATTTGTATCCTCAATAATTTTATTTACTACAGCGTCCATATTGTGTGGTATCTCTGAAAACTTATCTATGTTAGTTGTTTTCCGCGTTTTACAAGGCGTAGCAGCTGGGCCAATGATTCCATTGTCGCAAAGTCTTTTGATGTCTAATTTTCCGCCGGATAAAAAAAGTTTGGCGATTTCTTTATGGGCGATGACTGCCGTCGTCGCGCCTATTTTCGGACCTATTTTAGGTGGCTGGATTACAGATAATTACAGTTGGCCGTGGATTTTTTACATTAATATTCCGGTTGGCATTTTTTCCGCCGTGGTCACTTGGCTACTGTTATCTAAACGTGAAACACCTATCTGTAAACTACCGATGGATATTGTTGGTTTGATATTGCTCGTTGTTGGTGTCGGCGCTATACAAATCCTTTTAGATAATGGTAAAGATCTAGATTGGTTTAATTCATCAGTCATCGTCACTTTGGGTATAGTGTCTTTCGTTGCAATCAGTTTCTTAATTGCCTGGGAATTAACAGAAAAACATCCGATTGTAGATCTCACTTTATTTGCACGACGAAATTTTTCCATGGGAACTATTGCATTAAGTTTTGGTTATCTCGTGTTTTTTGCAAACATCGTCATTTTTCCCCTCTGGCTGCAAACACAAATGGGTTACACACCCACTTGGGCAGGAATTGCTGCTGCACCTATCGGAATCATTCCATTATTGATTTCTCCTTTTGTGGGAATCTATATGAATCGATTCGATCTGCGGTTTGTGATAAGCCTATCTTTCATTTTTTTTGCACTGGTCTCATTCTGGAGCGCTACTTTCAACACGTCAGTAAGTTTTTTGCAACTGGTCGAACCGCGGTTTGTGCAAGGATTCGGAATCGCATTTTTTTTCACGCCGCTTATCTCGGTCGTGATTTCCGGTTTGCCACCCGAACGAATTGCTAGCGCATTAGGACTCGCGAATTTTTTTCGAATCTTAGGCGGTAGTTTTGGTACATCGTTAAGCGTCACTGTGTGGGACAATCGTGAAGCATTTCATCATAGCCAACTAACCGAATATATTACAAATTTCAATCCAGAGAGTGTTGAAAGTGTTAAGCAATTGCAAACATTAGGCTTTCACGGATTATCAAGTTATGAACAACTTGTCAGAGTTATTACAAATCAAGCGTATATGCTGTCGACAAATGATTGCTTTTGGTTATCCGGTTGGATTTTCCTAAGTCTGCTGATTTTCACTTGGCTGACTAAGCCACCGTTTGTGACCTCGGGTGAGACAGTGGTGGGTGAATAAATCTCAGAAGTCAATCCATTTTCAGTGATCTATTACCATCATCAGTATGGCCGCTACGAAAATTATTTTTGCCATGATCTTTGACATACTGCATAGAACTTTCGGCTTTTTTCAATAATGTTTCTGGGTCAATACCATCCACTGGATAACAGCTAATACCGACACTTGCACTGATATTTATAATATGGTCATTCTCTGTGAATTTTTTAGCGATCAATTCACACACTTGAATGCCAATGGCTTTAATGCGGTCAACATCAGAAACATTTTCTAGAATGATACCTAATTCATCACCACCAAGACGCACAAAAATATCTGTATCACGTAGATTATCTTTAAGACGTTTCACAATTTTTTTCAACAGTTCATCACCAACTTCATGGCCATAAGCATTATTCACAAACCTAAAATTATCTAAATTAATATAAATAAATAACATATTTTTCTGAATCGCTTCAGCACGCTTAACAGCTTCGAGTAGAATAACTGAAAATGATTTTCGATTAGGTAAGTCAGTTAGCATATCATGCGATTCCATTTTTAAGAGCTGCTCTTTTAGGTTGTCATATTTAATATGCATGTCAGATACAGTATTTTCTAAACTAACTTTATCAAATTCCAATCCGATAGTTTTCCTTAGTAAATGATTTGTTTTTCGTGAGATTGCAATAAGATAAATAAAGTAAGTAATTAACGCTATATTAAATAAAGAATAAATTCCTTGGTCTGGTTTAATTAATAATTGGATAATGAGTGGAAAAATTGCTGGAACAAGAAAAGCCAGCGCGGCTTTCAATTCTGCCGCTAATAAAGGGGTGGCACCAGCTGAAACGCCCGCCAGGATCAACACAATTAATGTTTGCTGTGTAGGATTCGCAAATTGAAATAATACTCCGCCGGTCATGCCCCATGCTATCCCTCCAAGCAATGAACCTAAGATGAAAAGAGTACGCCAAGTATTGAGTTCTGCTTCAGATTTATTTGTATGTTCATATGTTTTTGCTAAACCAATTCTTCCTAGCGCTACAACAATAAAAAAAATGAACCAGCTAATTAAGAGAGTATTAGATTCCTTAGGTGTGTAAAGACCTAAAAATAATATAAGTGCACAGATAAAAGACGTGAACTGTCCAATGACTGATTGTTGATATGAGTGGGCAACTAGTAGATTTGTAACTTTATTCTCATCTGATAAATCAGTATTGTGACTTTGTCCTTGTACATTCCAGTCTTTCATAGACGGATTATCCTTCCTGATAATTTGAGCATGACTATATCTATGGTAACCGTGGCAATAGTAGTATTACAAGTTAAACCGATGCTAAGTTGACTGGAGATGCCCTCCTCGCACACAAAACGTGAGAGGAGAAGAGGTGCATCTTATAATTGATCCCTACTCAACTCAAACAACAACCCATCCAAAACTGTATAAACCGGCCATCCCTGCAATACTTTACCCGCAAACGCCGACCATCCACATTTGGTTTTTAAATTTTTCTCATCAATCATTTTTGTTTTATTTAAATCAACCAAAACAATATCATCATTTTTTTCTAATCCGAATATTTCACGTGGTGTAGTACAAGTCAGTGAAATAATCCGTTCCAACGAAATTAAACCCGCATGAAACGCCGTAATCAGTAGAGGCAAAGTGGTTTCAATACCAGGCATGCCAGAAGGACATTGTCCATAGGGAAGGGCTTTTTCAGTTGGGAGATGCGGCGCATGATCAGAGCCTATCGTATCAATCGTGCCATCGCGTAATGCTCGAAATAAAGCCGCGCGATGGTCTTCAGTTCTCAAGGGAGGGTTCACAACTGCCCTGCCACCTAAATCTGAATATGCTGTTTCATTCAGAAATAAATGATGCGGCGTAGTTTCGGCAAATACCGGTAAGCCTGCTACTTTAGCTTGCTTGATCAGCTCGATTTC
>JBDTIZ010000037.1:0-12831 GCA_039936115.1 Gammaproteobacteria bacterium | reverse complement strand
TCAAGGCTGGACCGGCCATAATGGCGGTTTGAATTTGCAAAAGACCATCGAGCCAATTAAGTGCCCGATCGATCTCATAGCGATCAAATCCGATTTTTTCAAGCTCGATGACGATATCTGCACTATCCATTCTTAATGCGACATTGCCATCCATATAGTTTTCAAAGAGAAACATCAATACTTCAAACATATCTACCACTTAAATAGTTGCTGTTCTGGTTCGTTGGTATCCACCCGGGACAGCCTGTACGTAACCCTTTAATTCTAAAGACAACAGCATGGAGGAAACCAGTCCCGCCGTCAATCTAGAGCGCGTGATGATAACATCCAATGATGTGACTTCATAACCGATTTTTGCTAATACTCGCTGCATTTGTGGGTCTAAGTCAACAGGTTCTTTATTAGACAATGCTTGCGTCTTAGGTAAAATCGCTGCATAAAGTGCGCCTAACTCTTCAAGAATATCTTCAGCTGTTTCAACAAGTTTGGCTCCTTGACGGATCAGTTGATGGCACCCCCGAGCGAGGGGATTATGGATAGATCCGGGGATAGCAAATACTTCTCGATTTTGTTCTGAGGCTAAACGCGCGGTAATTAATGAGCCGCTACGAATTGCGGCTTCAACAACCAAAACCCCCAAGCTTAAACCGCTAATAATTCGGTTGCGCATAGGAAAATGGGGAGCTTTTGGTAACGTGTTGGGGGCAAACTCTGAAACTAGCGCACCTTTGGACTTTATCGCTTCGGCTAATTTTTGGTGCGATCGCGGATAGATATGCGCCAATCCTGTGCCAAGGACTGCGATCGTTTTGCCGGTTGAAGCTAACGCACCTTGATGACTTGCGGCATCAACACCCAGTGCTAATCCGCTTGTAATAACGAGATTTGCGCTAGCTAATTCGGCTGCAAATTTTTCTGCAAGTTCGCTGCCAGTGATCGTTGGATTTCGCGAACCTACGATGGCGAGCTGGGGTTGTTGTAACAAATCGGCGTCGCCTTGAACGTATAGAATAAGAGGGGCTGCGTGAATTTCTCTAAGCAAAAGAGGATAGGCTGGATCGACAAACGAAATTATTTGGCAGTGATTTTTGGCAGCCCACTCTTGATTCGCTTCTGCGGTTTTCCAATCGGGGGTTTTTAATAAGTGAATTTGTTTTTGTGTTAGGCCTGCGATTTGTAATTCTTTTTCGCTTGCTGAAAAAATTGCATCGATAGTTTGAAAATAATCTAGCGCGCGATGAAAGGTTATCGGTCCGATGCCAGATAAGTTTGCTGCGGCTAGCCAAGGGAGATGATTGGGCATTGTTGGGTACCTTCTTTAGATATGTTTTTTAAGCCATTAGTAATAGCGAAGGCCGAACCGCCGTCATTGCGCAAGCGATGACGGGCTATGAGAGGTTTTGAGACCTTCGCGTATGGGTTGGTGAGAGCGGAGGCTTTATTTTATAAGAGGATGAGAAATATTAAATTGCAGGAAAAAATTTTAAGAGCGCGATATTATCACGTCAGAAATAAAAAAGTTAGCTAGTAATTTTTTTGCAGGGACGAGCGTGTTTGCTCGCCCCACATAAAAAGCTCTTAACCAGCAGCAGGGCCTGGTCGTTTAGCAAACTCTTCCGCGTCTGCAAGACCTGGATTTAAAATATATTTATTAGCCTTAGTTGCATTTTTACCGAAAAATGAGATACCTAGCAAAATTCCAGGCACAATCCCAAATATCCCCGCAACAACAGCGCCACACGCTTTAAGAAAAGCTCGCCATCCGATATCACGTGCTTCACTAAAAATCTTCTTTGTTTCTGGCAAACGAAGCTCGGCATAGTAAGCATTTCTTTTTTGATTTGCATTTTTGCCAACTTCCTGAAGATGACCCATCAGCTTCCCTACCACATGAAGTTTTGATAATGTTTTTTCAAGCTTCACTTGTTTATCTGTTTTAATGTTTGCAGTGATACTGTTTTTGTCAATGTCTTGACTATTTACTTTTCCGTAAGCGTAAGCAGAAATCAACATCCTTGCAGTGCTTGCACAAATTTCATCTTTAGCGCCAATGACAACTGATTGCAACTGTTCTTGGATTTCCCTGAACTTACCGGTAGTACCATTCTTGGTATCCGCATAATAAGATCTAACTTCTTTTAGTATTTGCTTCTCTAAATACTGGTAATAATCTTCACATGCCTCTAAATATATCTTAACTTTTTCTTTATCTTCCTCAGTTTCAGCTATCACTTGAACAATAGGTTGTTGTGGTTGAGCAACATCATCAATCGCAGGAATTTCTGGTACTTGCGTAGCTTGTTCTTGTTCTTTTGCTTCTGCTTCCACCTCTACAACGTTTGCAGCATCAAGCAATGCTTCTGCTTCTGCAGCATCTGCACGTCTTTTTTCTTCTTCTCTTTGACGTTCTTTTTCTTGCTCTTCTGCCGCTAAACGTTCGGCTTCAAGTTTCGCTAATCGTTCCTGTTCTGCTTTTTCACTGGCGATTCTTCGAGCTTCCTCTAGCTCAATCTCTCTTGCTTCTTCAATATATTTTGAAATTTCTTCACTCAGCTTTGATGCGATCACACCAAAATCTTTCTTCAATGCCGAAGCTTCATTGTAATAATTTTCATAGCCCGTGATTTCAAGAGAGAGTTTTTCGTGCGTACCTTCCCACGTTTTACGAACACAGGCAAGACACTTACATTTTTCACTGGTGCCACAGGTTAACGCTTTCTGAATTCGAACTTCACGATCGATTGCAGCTTGAGTTAAAATGAGAGAATCGATTGTCACACCCCCAAAGCCTTTAGTTACGCCCAGGAATGTTTCGTTCTCTTTTAGAAATTTATTTTTTCCGATTGCAATGCGATGCAATTTGTTTGTCGTTATGGCTTCATTTGCGGCCTTAACTAAATCATGAAGTGAAATAGTGTTCGCTGCATCTTCGTCCAAGCCTTTCAATTCAAAGGCAGCAATAATTGCTTTTTTAAGTTTGATTTGTTCTTGTTGTTCTTTTTCAATTGCCGATGAAGCGTTCTGTAATGTTTCAAGATCTTTTTTCTCAGCTTCGGCTCTGAATAGTAGATTTGGTAGAATCTTTTTCGGAAAATTGCGAATCTTCTCATTTATTTCATTTGCTCTGACGAGTAATGACTCTAAACCTTCAACGTTCTCAATAGTCTCATTAATTACGGATTTTACTGATTCGGGAATATCTTTATGTTTAGCGTTTATACTTCTTAGAATAGCGTCTACACTTGATTGTTCTAATAGCTCATAAACAGCATCACTAGCCTTACTCATATTGCCTTGAGGCAAGTTTAAAGCTCTCATTAAATTATTAGTTTCTAATTTTAGCTCTGATCTATCGTTCATTCATTCACCCTCAAAGGCTTACGACAACTTACTTATAAAAATAAAAGTTTTCTCTAAGATCAAGCATACCTATTTATTCTTAACAAATACTTAAGAAAATGGTGTTTTTTATTACAATTTTGTCATTTTTGACTTCTTGTAGGGGCGAACCTATGTGTTCGCCCTTCAGCCTAGATATGCAAATGTCATCTCTTCGGTATGCAGGGCGAACACGTAGGTTCGCCCCTACAAAGGCCTGTTTTATAAAAAGATTTTCGGAAAAAATGTCCCGCGTGTGGTGCACGCGGGTGAGAGAGGTGGTTTTATTGAAGACCTTGTGACTTGCTAGCCCAAGGCTCTTATTATGAATTAACCAGCAGCGCCTGGCCTGTTAGCATGTTTTTCTGCGTCTGCAAGACCTGGGTTTAAAATCTCTTTATTGGCCTTCGTTGGAGTCTTGACGAAAATCGAATAACCCACCAAAATTCCAGGGACAATACCGAATATTCCTGCAACAAAAACACCACAAGCTTTAAGAAAAATGTTCCATCCACTATCGCGGCGCTTAGAAAAAATTTCTTTTGTTTTCGGTAGCTTAAGCTCGCCATAGTATTTAGCTCTTGCGAGGGCTTTGTCAGGATCCGTTAAATGGGTTTGCAATTTAGTTACGACATGAAGTTTTGCCAAAGCTGATTCAAGCTTAGGTCGCTTGTCGTCTAAAAGCTTTGAACTCGCCGTAACTTGTACGCTTATCTCTCCCGGATCTGTATTGCCGTAAATGCCAATCAATTTATTATAAATTGATTGGACAGCCACTTGATCAGTCACATTGCCGTCTATTACAGTACGCCCAGCGAATTCTTTAGATTTATCGCTCTTAAACTTTGCATAATAAGATTCAACTTCCGTTTTGATTTGGCCTTCCAGGTAGGTGCGATAGTCAGCGACTGCATCCGTATAAATCTGAACTCTGGCCTCATCGTCATCGGCTTTAACAGGATTTTGCGCAACTACATTATCAACAAAAATTGCTGCGTTTGGCTCTTCTGCGAGGGGTATCGGCAAAATATCGACTGGAGCTGCAGCCTGTTGAGCCTGCTCCATAGCAGTGCGCTGCGCTGCCTCATTATTTTCTTTTTCTTCTTGCTCACGCTGAAGTTGAATTTGATTTTCTTTTTCGATTTGTTTATGCAAAGCTGTTTTAATCGATGATTTAATTGCCTCAAGTCGTTCTGTAAATGCACCCATTTTTTGAATATGAGCCTCATACACATCTATTTCTGCAGAAAGAATTTTGGCATTTTCGAGCAATTCTTTTTTTCCGCAAGCAAGACATTTACAGTCAGCGTTTGATTGACAAACTGTTGCTTTGTTAACGCCTTCCTCTAAATAATTAGCTTGATCTGTTCTACTCACTTGCGTAATCACACCAAACCTTGATTCCAAAGCAATTAAATCTTTGAATACACGTGGCACTAGGACGTTAGCTGTTTTTTTCGCTGTGATAACCGTATTTGCAGCCACAACAAATGATTCAATGGGCGCATCCAGATTAATGTCCAAACCAAAAAAGGTAGCGAGCGATTTCTTAAGTAATGCCAATTGTGTTTGTTGTGCTTTTATTTTTTCCATCACTGCAGGACTAGTCAGCGCTAGAAGTTTTTCGTGCTCAGCATTAGCACGTGCGGATAATTTCTTCGCTTCTGTTTCGCAAAAAGAGTCTATAGCTCGATATGATTTATTTGCATCAGCGTACAAATTAGCTCGTAACTGCCCATTTGCTTGGATGTGTGTAAGTATATTTTCTTGAGTTGCAGCCACTTCTTCTCTCAAAATCGCAGTCTTGAGATTAACACTCTCTGAGGCATCAGCTAGGTTGCTAAGCGTTTCATGAGCATCCTCCAGAGCTTGCGTGATGTCATTATTCTCAAACCACTTTATCATTCGCCTATAATTTGATTCTTTTTGTTCAAGGATAGGTTCTTCTACCTTGATCTCATTTTCTTCTAGCGTAATTTGGTCAGCTTCATCGTACTGTATGACGTCTGGCTTTGGAGACACGGCAGCAATTTTTGCTTCCTGTTTCGCTGGATCAACATCATTTGTTGCTTCAGGGGTTTTTGTAGGCACAGGACTTAATTTAATTATTTCATCACTCAATTTCTGCAACGATGCATTGATCTGCGAAAGCTTATCTAGCTGAATATCACGGGTGAATTTTACCTGTGTCACACCTCGTAAAAAGGAATGCTCAACCGCCAGCTGAGGTTTTAAAAATGCCAGGAGTTGTTTATCTTCAGCTGTAAGAACTATTCGGTTTGCTTTTAAAATAGGAGGGATCAGATCAACCATTTCTTCTATCGTAACCTCAGCAACAGCGGCTGCGTAGTCTAAGTTACGGCCTTTTAAGATTCTTTCGTCTAGAAAGTGCGTTATCATTCGCAGCTTTGATTTTTCATCTTCTGCTTGTTTATTTTCATCTGAGAGTTTTACAGATCCCATTTCTTCTTTAAGGGTAAACAGACTGCGCTGAAGCTCTAGAGTTTCATCAAACAATTTCGTTTGCTTTTTATCTGGGTTTAATGAAGCAATGCGTTGCAATTCAGACTTCAACTTAGTCTCTGTCTGAGCCAATGTAGTTATAATAATTGTTTTTCTGTCTTGCATTTTGCCACCCTCATCAGGCTTGAAGTTTATCTTCAGTCGTGGGGTGATATTAAACTAGTAATCTTAACAAAAACTTAAGAGGGGGTTTTTATTTGAAGGTTTTTGGGCAAAATTAAATCGCAATGGCTTGGTTGACTATTTAAAGAACGCCTTGGGTGTTGCTCGATTCAAGCAGAATTTAATTTTAACTCAATACAATCAAATAACTGCGAAGAAATCGTCGAACCTGTTTGGTCATCCAATTCACGTATGCAAGTTGGGCTAGTGACATTGATTTCCGTTAGATAATCACCTATGACATCCAATCCAACGAATAGCAATCCTTTAGCCCGCAGTGTTTCGCCCACTTGTTCACAAATCCATTGATCTCGTTCGGTCAAAACTTGCGCGACGCCGCGCCCGCCTGCAGCCAGATTCCCGCGCAGCTCGCCTTCTATAGGAATCCGAGCAAGGGCGTATGGGATAGGCTTGCCATCAATCACTAAGATACGCTTATCCCCGCCCTGTTTAATTTCAGGAATATAGCGTTGCGCTGCCATCATGGATGTGCCGTTTTGGGTCAATGTTTCAAACACCACGGAGGCATTTTCATCGGGATAGGTTAAGCGGAATACGGATGCGCCGCCCATGCCATCCAGGGGTTTGCATACAATGTCTTTTTGCGCTTTAAAAAAATCTCTTAGCAAATTTTTATCGCGAGTAATCAGCGTTGGGGGACAACACTCCGGAAACCAAGTCGTAAATAATTTTTCATTGGCATCACGTAAACTTTGTGGCTTGTTAACAACTAGCACACCTTGCCGTTCGGCGTGCTCTAATAAATACGTCGTGTAAATATATTCTAAATTAAAGGGCGGATCTTTTCGCATCAATACAACATCAAGTTCGTTTAGCGGCAGAATTTGTTTATCGCTTAACTCAAACCAATGCATGGGATCGTGAAATGTTTTTAACGAACACGCATTTGCAAACACAGAATTGTCACGCAAAAATAAATCGCTTTGTTCAAAATAAAAAATGTCCCAGCCGCGTTTTTCAGCTTCCCATAACATAGCCAACGTACTATCTTTTTTGTAATGGATAGTCGCAATTGGATCCATGAGCACGCCGAGTTTTTTTGTCATTTCTTTTGCTCCAACATTTCACGAGCAGCCGCTAACATGCTTAAGCGTGCAATCACGCCATACGCATAAAAACGATTTTGACATTCATCTTGTTCAGGCGTTATTTTCGGTTGATGACAAGGTTTTACAAACGCTAATGGTTCGAAATGCATACCGGGTGCATTTAAATTTTCATCGATACTTCGTTCTTTGTGCACACGATAAAAACCGCCCACGACACGCTGTCCCCATAAATAAACCACAGGCTCAGCGACTGCGTTTTCAGGCCCCCAGGTTTCAAATGTGTAAACACCTTCTTGAACAATCACGCGATGCACGGGTTGTCCGCTTTTGGTTTTTGACATGCTGGTGCGTTGTTTGCGATTTAATGATTGTAATTCTTCTACACTTCTCACCGTCATCACTGCCATACCGTAAGTGCCAGCATCGGCTTTAACAATAATGAAAGGTTTGCAAGCAATCGAATATTCCGTATATTTTTTTTGAATCGCTTCAAATAATTGTCCTACATATTTAGTCAAGCAATCTTCGCCTTCGCGCCGCATGAAATCGACTTCGCCACATTGTCGAAACAAAGGTGCAATAAACCAAGGATCGATATCAATCATTTTTGCAAATTCATCGCTAATATCCGCGTAATACTGAAAATGTTCTGATTTCAAACGCTGGCTCCAACCGAGCTCTGCAGGCGGAATAACGGGTTGTGCTAAATGCGTTAAGACATCGGGAATGCCATCGGACAAATCATTATTTAATAAAATAACATCCGGGACAAAATCACCCACTTTAATAAAATCTTTTTCGCGCGTGAGTGTTTGTAAGGTGACACTCTCCCCGTCATTCAAATCCAATTCTTTTGCATCTTGATAATCAGGTAACAATGTTCCGATTTTTACTTCGAATCCAGCGCTGGTTAAAATCTGCAACAAGCCTTTTACATTTTTCCAATAATAAATGTTTCGCGTGTGATTTTCTGGCAGCAACATAATTTTTCTAGCCTGAGGCGATGCCGACAAAATAGCAATGCGTGCGGCTTCAATGGAAAGCGGTAAAAAAACTTGGTTTAAATTATTAAACCCGGCGGGAAATAAATTCATATCCACTGGCGCTAATTTGAATCCGGCATTGCGTAAATCAACCGAACCATAAACCGGTGCAGGACTTAATTTCCATTGTGACTGAAACCAGTCTTCAATTTCTTTTTCCCGATTTAATAATTGTTGTTCTAATAAATGCAATGGGCCAACCATAGCCGTTGTAATGTGCGGTGTTTGATAATTTTCGGGTGTATGCACTAGTTTGCTTCCTGTATCTTAGTGAGCGCAGTCAGAAATTCTTGTCGATTTACTTCACCAACAATACGCTGCGATGTCAACTCTTGACCTTTGCTGGCAAAAAATATAATCGTTGGCGGGCCGATGACGTTAAAACGTTTTAATAATGCTTGATCAAATGCATTGTTTTGCGTGAGATCGGAACGTATCAATATGAAAGGCTGCAGCGCAGTTTGTACGGCGGGTTTTGAAAAAACTTTTCGATCCATGCTGACGCATGCGCTACACCAATCCGCGTAAAAATCCAACACCACTGGTGTATGTGCCTGTTTAGCCGCGAGTAATGTCTGATCTAATTCATTCATGGAATGAATTATTTTAAACGATATTTTTTTTCGATTATCTTGGCGATGTTGTTGCATGACTTGGCTAAATTGTTCCCAGGGTGAAAAAGGATCACTGTTACCAAACGCTGCGCCGATAATTAAAATGATACCGTAAACCATCACCAATACCGCAAGTATTCTAACCAGCCATTGCCATTGACGCGGTACGTTTGAAAACACTCCCAAAAAGATAGCCGCGAAAACACATAATATCGCCCATAAAAATAATGTCACGGGACCGGGTATCATGCGCGAAATCATCCAAATCGCAACGCCCAGCATCATAATCCCAAAGAGTCTTTCTATCATTGTCATCCATGGGCCGGCTTTCGGTAACAGTCGATTGGCGGAAATCCCGATGAGTAACAAAGGTATTCCCATCCCGATACCTAATGCCAACAAAGCCATTGCGCCTAGCCAAACATCGCCGGTTTGACCTATGTAGGCGAGCACACCGACGAGAGGTGCGCTGACGCAAGGTGAGACGATTAAAGTAGATAGACTCCCCATCAAGAAAACACCGATATAGGTGCCGCCTTTTTGGTTGTTACTTAATTTAGCCACTTGTTGCTGCCATTTGCGTGGCAATTGCAACTCATAAAATCCGAATAATGCGAGCGCCAACAAAACAAATAACCCGCTAAATAATACGATTATCCAGGGCTTTTGTAGTTGCGCTTGAATGCTACTGCCAATCAATGCAATCACAACGCCGACAATTGCATAGGTCACCGCCATGCCGCCAACGTAAGCAAGTGATAACAAAAAGGCTTTTTTGCCGCTAGTTTTTTTACCGTGACCAATAATAATGCCAGACAAAATAGGCACCATTGGCAGTACGCACGGCGTGAAAGCTAGTAAAAGACCTAGTCCTAAGAAACTGAGGATAATGAGACCCACATTTCGTTCATTAAAAAATTTGCTGATAAAGTCTGTGTTTGGATTAGCTGAAGATATCGTTGCGCCAACAGATTGCACATAGGGAGATAAATTTTGGGGTGCTCTGATGCGTGACAAATCAACACTGATCGCTTTTTTAATCGGTGTATAGCAAAAACCGGCACTGGAGCAACCTTGGTAATGCACATTAAGATTTAATAATCCCTTGCTGGGTTTGTTTAATTGAACGGGGACTTTGATTGATCCGATATAGGCTTGGTAGACACCGTGCAGAGAATCTTGTTTAGTTTGACCGACAGGCCATTCGATTTTACCAATCTGTACGTGACTAGATGGCGCTGGGATAAAACTTAACTGATTGCGATATAGATAATAGCCTGGCGCTATATTCCATTCTAAAATTAACTGATTGTCTTGGTTTAAAAACGCAGAAAAAACAAAGGCCTGATCGGCAGGCAAAGGGGATGATGAATCCTCAGCATAAGCTTGCCCCATGAAAATACTTAAAATGATACACAATACGGTTCTAAACATTTTCTATTGTCCTTATAAACCCCTCTGGGTTGAATGATACAACATTTCTAAGAACGTGGCTGGCTTTTGTAGGGGCGAACCTGTGTGTTCGCCTCTCGATCGAAGAAATAGCATCTGCATATCAAGGCCGAAGGGCGAACACATAGGTTCGCCCCCACCTAACAGCAATAACGCTGACATCAACAATCCTTGACTCCCACCAAATTATCGCTATATTTAGCACTCCGCACTTGAGAGTGCTAGATTCATCCCCATATAACTTATACAGGTTTTAAAACCTGTCCCAATCTGGGACATAAAGTAGCGATAAATATTTTTACCAAAGGAGAAAGATAGATGAGCACTAAGATGAGCAGCAAGATTCGCCCATTGTCCGATCGCGTTGTGGTCGAACCACGCGAGACCGAAACCCAAACCGCTGGCGGGATTTTCATTCCTGATACCGCTGACAAAGACAAACCAATCCAAGGCACTATTATTGCCGTGGGTACTGGACGTTATGTCGAAGGCAAAATGTTACCACTACAAGTTAAAGTGGGCGACAAAGTATTATTTGGCAAATATGCTGGCACCAATATCAAATTGGATGCGCAAGAATATCTCGTGATGCGTGAAGAAGACATCATGGGCGTTTTAGAAGACTAATTGCGATAATTTTTTTATTTTAATTTAAGAGGATTAAATATCATGGCAGCTAAAGATGTACGATTTGCTGAAGAAGCACGCCAATTAATGATGGCAGGCGTAAACGAACTTGCTAATGCAGTTCAAATTACCATGGGTCCACGTGGCCGAAACGTTGTTATCGATAAAGCTTACGGCGCACCTACCGTCACCAAAGACGGTGTTTCCGTTGCGAAAGAAATCGAATTCAAAGACAAGTTCAAAAACATGGGCGCACAGATGGTTAAAGAAGTGGCTTCCCAAACATCTGACGAAGCAGGCGACGGCACAACAACCGCCACCGTATTAGCGCGTCACATTTTGGCAGAAGGTCTCAAAGCCGTTGTTGCTGGTTACAATCCAATGGATTTGAAACGTGGTATTGATAAAGCTGTTATCGCCGCTGTTGCTGAATTGAAAAAACTTTCCGTACCTTGCAAAGATGACAAAGCCATCGCGCAAGTCGGCACGATTTCTGCAAACTCTGACGAATCCATCGGCCGCATTATTGCTGATGCAATGGGCAAAGTAGGCAAAGAAGGCGTGATCACAGTTGAAGAAGGTTCTGGTTTAGAAAATGAATTAGATGTTGTTGAAGGTATGCAGTTTGATCGCGGTTACCTCTCACCTTACTTCATCACCAATCAACAAAACATGACAGCTGATCTGGAAAATCCTTACATCCTGATCGTTGACAAGAAAATTTCATCGATTCGTGATTTGCTTACAGTCTTAGAAGCTGTTGCAAAATCCGGTCGCTCCTTGTTGATCATTGCTGAAGATGTTGAAGGTGAAGCATTAGCAACTCTAGTTGTAAACCACATGCGCGGCATTGTAAAAGTATGCGCAGTGAAAGCACCTGGATTTGGTGATCGTCGCAAAGAAATGTTGCAAGACATCGCAACTTTGACCAAAGCGCAAGTGATCTCTGAAGAAGTGGGCCGTAAATTGGAATCCGCAACATTGGCTGACTTAGGTTCTGCTAAGCGTATTCACATCAACAAAGACAACACAACGATTATTGATGGCTCAGGCGACAAGAAAGAAATCGAAGCACGCATTCAACAAATTCGTGCGCGCATCGAAGATACTTCTTCCGACTACGATCGTGAAAAACTTCAAGAACGTGTTGCTAAACTTGCTGGCGGTGTTGCTGTCATCAAAGTAGGCGCAGGTTCTGAAATCGAAATGAAAGAAAAGAAAGCTCGCGTTGAAGATGCGTTACATGCAACTCGCGCTGCGGTTGAAGAAGGTGTTGTTCCTGGCGGTGGTGTTGCACTGATTCGTGCATTGCAATCGGTTAAGAACTTGAAAGGTGACAATGAATCCCAAAACATGGGTATTCAATTAACCCGCAAAGCACTCGAAGCACCTCTTCGTCAAATCACTGCTAACGCTGGTTATGAAGCATCTGTTGTTTTAAACAATGTAGTTGAAGGTAAAGGCAACTATGGCTTTAATGCAGCGTCCGGTGAATACGGCGATATGATTGAAATGGGCATCCTGGATCCAACCAAAGTAACACGTACTGCACTACAACGCGCAGCATCTGTTGCTGGCATGATGATCACTACCGAATGCATGATCACTGAACTTCCAAAAGAAGAAAGTGAAGGCGGCATGGCTGGTGGCGGCGGTGGTATGGGCGGCATGGGTGGAATGGGCGGTATGGGCGGCATGATGTAATCTTGCTGTTTTATTGTTTGTTTCACAAAAACCCCATCGATTGATGGGGTTTTTTTTGATTGATGTTTATTATTTTGCACAAAAGAATCTTCTACTTTAAACCGCCTGTTACTTTGCATTTAAACCAACATTGTCACTCAGAACTTTAAATCTCACTGTCAAAACTACGCTTTAACCCCATTATTACAGAGCGACGTTTAGATTGTTTTTGTAATTCATAACGGCCAAGTTGACTGGATACCGCGGACAAGCCGCGGT
>JBDTIZ010000036.1:0-3014 GCA_039936115.1 Gammaproteobacteria bacterium | reverse complement strand
CAAGCAGAGGTCGACTGCTTCAAAAGATTGAGTATTTTTGAGATTTATTGGCTCAAATGCAGGGAATTTCATCTCATTCAATCCCTGCTTCGTTTAGTTGATTTAAATAGTGGTGCTTTAATTTTTCTTGCGATTGAATAATAACATTTTGAATGTTTTTGATCTGTCCCTCATTCTTGGCATTTTGTGCATAGACAAGAATTCGTTTCCAATGATTAAGATCAGATTGTAATAATTTCAATTTGTTTTCCCACTCTATTTTTTCATCAACTGTTTTTTCTTGGCTATTTTGAGATGGTGATTCTTCCTTAAATTTATAGTTATGCTTAATAGCACTGATAAAATATGGAATTGGGTAAAAACCAGAATTTTCTTTTTTTGCACATTTTTTTGTGTAAGCAACTTTTTCTAGTATGTATTCTTCTGAATAACTATTCAGAATATTTTCCAAAACGGATTTATTTAATAAACCGAATGTCTGTCTAATTTCTTTGCATATGGCTTCATTATCGCTATTATGTTGCGTACTTTTAGTTGAATCTAGACTTTTTTTGTTTGTTACCAAAACTTCAAATGCAGTAATCTTCCTGCCACTTTTTATTGTATTTAAGTTAATAATGAAATTTGCCCTATCATTCACTTCTTCTACTGATGGAGCAATTACATTTCTAGTGAATTCTCGCATACTTGGGTATTTATCTTCTTGTACACCCAATATTTTTCTAACAGTTTCTAACTGAATAATTTTATTTTTTTGCAAATTAACAAAACGCGTACTATTCTCATAAAGAGCATGGCTGTACTTAGACTCGAAGTCAGACTGAAGATCAATATCAAGAGTACCGTAAATAGGCGGATTATCTACTAAAGCCAGCATGACTTTATGAAAAGAAAAGTTAAGAGTGTTATCTTGATAGAATGTAGGCGCCCCATGTAAGACCCGTAAATTTAAAAAAGATATTTCACTAGGTGTTTTATCTTTTAATAAATTCCATTCTATTTTCAAAGATGCTAGGCCATCAATTGCTTCTTTAATATATTGTGTATTATTACTATTAAATTTAACTGCCTTGCATAAGTTTGAAAATGGAATCTGACATTCTATCGCCACAGAGTTTTGATGATTTAATCGATTATTACTTTGAATAGCTTCATACAAAAGGACATTAAATATTTTTCGCTGCAAGACGCTCATTAATGAGTAAGCATGAATAATAGTCACATGTTTTCGTATGGTTTTTTCGGCTAACATTACCTATTCCATTTGGTTTAGTTTACTTTACTTACGCTTTCCTCATTAATCGGCTCAGTATTGCAGCGCGTACAATCGCTGCCTGAGGGCCTCTAATATCGGGATGCTCCTTTACCACTTCGTTTCTCATATCAGCAAAAAAACAGCGTTGCTTGAAAGTCATATAAATTTTATCAAAAACGAAATTTTCACTATTCCCTTCAGCATTGAGTACCATTTCTTTATAATCTGGATTTTCTTTTAACATAACTATTGCTTCATTCACCCAATCGGTTTTCTTTTTTAAATTGTATTTTTCGGAGTGAACTAAAACATTTCTTAAGGTTTCTTTCATTTCCTTATTTAGTGTGAAGGTAATAATCTTTTTATCTTCGTCATTATTATTTAGCTTGAGCTTATTCATTTTTTCACGCTTCCTGGGCGATCAGTGAAATTATTTTTTTAAATGACATCTCAACCGACTTACCATTACCCCATTGCACAGCATCGCTAATCATATTAATTCTTTTAATAATTCCTTCATTTAAAATATTACTCGAAGTTAATGCATCAAAAATAATTTTTGCAATATTGGGTTTAACTTTGCCCAAGCTTACACTCGTTTGTTTGCGCCCCCTGATCTCTTTTCTTTTATTTTGACGATGCTCCGGCTCATTTTTTAACTTAACAATTGCATCAAAAGATAAGCCGGACAACGCAGCATTCAAAAGTGTCTTTTGATGTTCTGTATCTTCGACAGAAAGAATTAATTCAATTAATTTTATATTCTCTAGTTTACCTTGGGCAATTGCTTGCTTTATTTCATGTGTAGATTGCAGGATGAGAATGTACCTTCTGGATTGTGTAATAGACATTCCAGTTAATTCACTCAATATTTTTGATGTTAGACGTTCTTTCTCATTTTTATTTTCTATTAAGTATTCTTTATAAATAGCTTCGAGATTAGCTATTCTTTCGGCTAATGATAAATCTACACGCTCATTATTCTCAATCCATTGTAAAACTCTTAGTTTTGTTCCTATAGGCCGTTGGCTTGCAATTCTTGCGATAATTTCTTTTTTGCCCGCAATTGCCGAAGCGAGTGTTCTTCTTTCACCGGCGATTAAGCGGCATTTGTTTCCATATCGATATACAAAAATGGGATTAATTAATTGATCATCGAGTATAGTTTTTGCTAATGATTCTAGTGATTTCCAATCTTGTTTCTTTTTAGCATACTCTGGATCAGTCGGATCAATACCATTCATTGCATCATGTAAAGTTAATGCTAATTCACGATTATTTTCTGGATCAAGTTCAATTTTATCTAAAGATAAAACTTCTATTGATAGTTCGCCTGCATAATTATTAGCTATCGCTAATGTTCTAGATATGGCGTCTTTAGTTTCGCCTGATTTTGCTGAGTCTAATTTAAATTTACTAACCATATGATGCGTCCTCTCCTTCATATACTTTGTTGTATACATTATTGAAAACTCTGTCATGGACGTAGGAACACCATTTTTCACTTTCAACTCTTGCTGGATGTTTTGACGGCAAATTAAAAACACAATTAGGTTTTGCATTTTCAACAACCAGTTCAGTATAAATTGTTCTCTGTGCAATTGGAGGTAATAACCATTCTTCTGATTTCTCTATGGATCGCAAATCATTTAGAAATTTGGTATGAACTGCTGTCTTACGAACTTGATTAGGTAAAATTCCAGCAATTTTTATTGTGTCATCTTTAACTCTTCTCAGCTGTTCTTGAGAAATAGCTTGT
>JBDTIZ010000035.1:0-13885 GCA_039936115.1 Gammaproteobacteria bacterium | reverse complement strand
AAGATCCAGCATCATCAGAGAAAGAACGACGACCAGCATCTGTGCCTTCTTTTCTTTTGAAGCGTGAAGATCCAGCATCATCAGAGAAAGAACGACGACCAGTATCAGCGCCTTCTTTTCTTTTGAAACGTGAAGATCCAGCGTCATCAGAAAAAGAACGACGACCAGTATCAGCACCGTCTTTTCTTTTGAAGCGTGAAGCTCCAGCATTATCAGAAAAAGAACGTCTGCCAGCATCGTCACCGTCTTTTCGTTTGAAGCGTGATTTACCTGTATCGCCACCAAATGAACGTCTACCTGACTCATTGCTATCAGAGAATTTTCTACGTTTGTGATTGGAATTATCATTATGACCGCGATCACTATGCGAACGCTTCTTAGGTTCTAAGCCTGGAATTGTTTTACGCTCAAATTGCTGGCTCATGAAACGTTCAATATTCGCAACATGACGAGCGTCGCTTGGCATAGCTAATGAGATTGCAATACCTGATTTTCCTGCGCGACCAGTACGACCGATACGATGGACATAATCTTCAGAAAATTTAGGTAAGTCATAATTGATAACGTGAGTAATATCATTGATATCAATACCACGCGCTGCAACGTCAGTTGCTACCAAGAATTGGATTTTACCGCGACGTAATTCTTCAACGGTACGCGTACGAAGATTTTGTTTTAAATCACCATGCAATGGCGCTGCAGCAAAACCTTTATCAATAAGTTCATCAGCTAATCTGTCAGCCATCACTTTGGTGGCAGAAAAAATAATGGCTTTAAAAATATTTTGCTCAGTCACAAAGTGCATCAAGAGTTGCATTTTATGTTGTGGGCTATCCGCATGATATAATTCTTGAGTAATTTGAGCCGGGGTTAGTTTTTCATGTGAGAAATCAATTTTAACCGGATCTTTCAAAAGTTGACGAATGATTTGAGTCAGCTTGCTATCAACTGTCGCGCTGAATAACAATGTTTGACGATTATCGGATATTTCACGTGAAATTTCTTTCACATCATCAATGAAGCCCATGTCTAACATACGGTCTGCTTCATCCAGAATTAACATTTCAACTGCGGATAAATCCAGACGGCCATTGTTCATGTGATCCAACAAGCGACCAGGCGTTGCAACAATAATATCAACAGGACGTGACAAGCTTCTCAATTGTTGGCGATACGGCATACCACCTACCAAGCTTGCAATGTTAACACGTAAAAATTTGCCGTATTTGCTGACAGCAGTTGTGATCTGAGTTGCAAGTTCACGCGTCGGTGTCAAAATCAAAATACGCGGAGAAGGACCTGCTGTCGTTGTGCAAATGCGATGTAAAGAAGGTAAAACAAATGCAGCCGTTTTGCCGGTACCGGTTTGTGCAGAGGCAACAACATCTCTGCCTGCTAGAATTTCAGGAATGGATTTTGCTTGGATGGGGGTTGGGTTTACGTAACCACAGGCTTCAAGGGCTTTAGCAATTTGTGGATCTAAATTCAGTTCAGCGAACGTCGTCATGGACATGGAAATGTTTCCTCGTAATGTACAAATAAAATGCGAATGCGAGCATAGAGGATCCCCATTGCATTATTGCAAGTAAGAGTGATCCAGAGGGGGCTTGTCCCCAATCATAGCTGGCGAATAATAAGTATACTCAGTGGACCTAGAGTGACTTCAGGCAGTAACCCTGCCTGAAATTAAGAGAAATTCGGAAGGGGTAATATATGAGTATATAACTTGTCGCGCCTATATGAACATTATTTCGACAGAAAAGCAAGAGGTAGAATAAAAAAATTATTATTAGGCAATCTTGTTGAGACGCCCCTCCTCTCCCCAACCCTCTCCTCCCGCTAAAAGCGCGGGAGGAGAGGTAGGTATCACGCCGCACTTTACACCACTATCATTCCGGACTTACGCCACTGTCATCCCACACTGACGCCATATCACCCCACACTGACACCACTGTCACCCCGCAACAAGTGCGGGGTGACAGCCTCCTTCTTTGGTGGGAGGAGAGGGTTGGGGAGAGGAGGGGCTCTTCGCCGAGACCATAATCACGAAAAATTATGAGTTCTCTATCAATTTTTCATATAATATGCAGATTCTTTCTATATTCAGGTGAGTCATGAAACGGTTATGCTATTTTCTAGGGGCTGGGTTATGCCTACTTTTTTTGACGAGTACTGTCTTTGCAGTCAGGGTCACTGCGCTTTATCAAGCAAAAATCCCCGTTTCTTCTCAGACGGCAGAGGAACGAAATCGCTTTCTACAAGCAGGACTTACCCAAGTCTTGATTAAAGTGAGTGGTAATCCCCAAATCATCAGTAATCCTCAAGTGAAAGCCCGTTTAGGTTCAGCTAATTCGCTTATGCAAGAATTTAGTTACGCCCCACAACCAGGATCAAGCACCAAACCGTTTCTTCTACAATTGGATTTTGACTCTGAAGGCATCAATAATTTATTAAGAGAGGCGGGCGCCCCTATTTGGGGACAAAATCGTCCTTTGATTTTAGTGTGGCTTGAATCTGAAATACCCAATCAACCCGCGGAAATGATGACTAGTGATTCAGCGAATTTCATTTTACCCTTACTAAAGCAGCAAGCAGATCGTCGTGGTTTGCCAATCATTTTTCCAGCCATGGATGTCACTGATCTCAGCCAAGTGTCGGTGAATGATATTGTTACGATGGCGATCCCAGTATTAACAAATGCAGCTAAACGTTATGGGAGTGATGCGATTTTAGTGGGACGCATGATCCAGAACTCGAATGGTTATACGACGCAATGGAATTTGGTGATGGGTGATGATCAGTGGAGTTGGACTCTCGCCGGTAAAACACCAGAAGATACCCTCACAGCACTGGCAGATAATGTTGCCAATACACTGGCTGGTCGTTATGCATCGTTATTGACGAATAGCGTGCAATCAAAAATTACGTTAAAAATTACCGGTATTTCAGAGGACGATGATTTGTCCCAGTTAATGAATTATTTAAAACATTTAACCCCCGTGACTGACGTGCAGTTAGATGGCGTGACGGGTACGGATGTGATTGTTACCATCAGTTTGCGCGGCACACAAAATTCATTTTTGCAGGCCATATCGATCGGCCAAAAATTAACAAGGGTGTCTGATGACACAAATCAAACAATGTCAGTTTACCAATGGAATCATTAAACAATGAATAAATCATTTATTGCGATAGTTGGAGCTATTGTTCTCGCTTTGTTGTATTTTCTGGCGCCTATTTTGACGCCGTTTGTGGTGGGTATTTTGCTCGCGTATTTGTTTAATCCAGTGGTCAATCTGTTAATGCGTTTGCATTTGCCGAGAATTATTGCAGTCGTTATTGTTTTCCTCGTGATTGCTTTAATTATTATGTTATTGGTGTTGCTGTTAATCCCATTGATTCAAACTCAAATCGAAACCCTTTCTGTATTTATTCCAAATACGGCTGCATGGCTGCAAAACACAATTGTGCCGTTGCTAAAAGAGCATTTTGGTATTCAACAAATTATTGATGTGGATGCACTCAAACAACAATTGACTGACAACTTAGCTCAAGCGGGTGGCGCAGCGACTTGGGTTGTAGTGAAAATTCTCCATTCCGGTGTTGCATTACTGCATTTAGTTTTAAATTTAGTGTTAATTCCTGTTGTCACATTTTACCTGTTATATGATTGGAACAAAGTCTTGAAAGGCTTGAAAGAATTATTACCGCGAAAATCCAAATCAACCATCATAAAACTCGCTACCGAGTGCAATGATGTGTTGGGCGCATTTTTTCGTGGGCAATTACTGGTGATGTTAACGCTTGGAATTTTTTACTCGCTGGGATTGTCGCTGATTGGCTTGCAAATTGGTTTGGTGATTGGTGTGATTGTGGGTGTGTTAAGTATTGTTCCTTATCTCGGCATTATTGTTGGGATAATCATTGCAAGCATTGCAGCGTATTTGCAATTCGGCACTTTAATGTCTGTTGTGCCAGTATTGCTTTTGTTCGCGGTTGGCCAGACACTCGATGGTATGTTTATTACGCCTAAACTGGTGGGCGGTCGAATTGGCTTGCATCCAGTTGCGGTTATTTTTGCTGTATTAGCGGGTGGTACATTATTCGGATTTTTTGGTGTATTACTCGCATTACCGGTTGCATCTATTATTATGGTGATGGTGCGATTTTTTAATCAACGTTATCAAAGCAGTCCCTTATATAAATGATGAAACATCGGATGATAAATCAACTGACACTCGGTGTCGGTTTAAAAGATGAAGCGACTTTTGCAAATTATTTTGCAGGGAATAACACGCTATTGGTGCAGGAATTAAAAAAAATATCGCACGGGAATGGAGAGCGCGTTATTTATTTTTATGGTTCAGGTGGCCAAGGGAGCACGCATTTGTTGCAAGCGTGTTGTCACGAAGCGAATCAACAACAGCTACGTTCAGTTTATATTCCGTTGGCTGGATTAATCGATTTTTCGCCGGCTATTTTTGAAGGCTTGGAATCATTACAGTTAGTGTGTATCGATGATATGCATATGATTGCAGGCAAACCGGAATGGGAAGAAGCTTTTTTTCATGCCTATAATCGAATCCATGATTCAGGGGGACGTTTGATTGTGACCGCTAACGTTGCGCCTAAAGCATTAGGGTTAGTGTTGCCTGATGTCATTTCGCGTTTATCGTGGGGAATTGTTTTTCAATTGCAGCCATTAACAGATGATGAAAAGTTGCAGGTATTGGTTATGCGTGCTGAACGACGTGGCATGACTTTATCAGAAGAAGTAGGCAAATTTATTTTGACCCATTGCCCACGTCACATGTCGACTTTATTCGCTGCTTTAGATGCATTGGATAAAGTCTCGCTTGCAGCACAGCGTAAGTTAACAATTCCTTTTGTGAAAGCAGTACTTGAAATTTAATTTCTAGATTAAAATAACCGCAGTTGCTTTCAAAATATTTACTTATTGAGAGGATTTAAATGACACACATTAAAAAAATTCAAGCCTGGGAAATTTTAGATTCACGCGGCAACCCAACAGTTGAAGCAGAAGTCACTTTGCAATCCGGAAAATCAGGCCGCGCTGCTGTGCCCTCAGGTGCATCAACAGGATCAAGAGAAGCAATAGAATTGCGTGATCAGGATGCGAAACGTTATCAAGGTAAAGGCGTCTTGAAAGCAGTAGCTGCAATCAACGGCGAAATTGCAAAAGCATTAGAAAATAAAGATGTCAGTGATCAACAACATATTGACGAAATTCTAATTAATCTTGATGGCACGGATACAAAAAAACGTTTAGGTGCGAATGCATTACTCGCTGTTTCACTGTCAGCGGCAAAAGCGTCTGCCGCCGAACAAAATTTACCACTGTATCGTTACCTCGGTGGTAATGGCGCGTATCAATTGCCGGTGCCAATGATGAATATCATTAATGGCGGAGCACATGCGGATAATAATCTCGATATCCAAGAATTCATGATTTTGCCAGTTGGCGCACCCACCTTTGCTGATGCGTTACGTTATGGTGTAGAAGTGTTTCATCATTTAAAGCGTTTGTTGCATGAACGTAAACTCAGTACTAGCGTCGGTGATGAAGGCGGATTTGCACCCAACTTACCAAACAATGAAGCAGCACTCGAAGTGATTTTACAAGCAATCAAACACGCAGGCTATCAACCCGGCAAAGATATTTATCTAGGTCTAGATGTTGCAAGCAATGAAATTTATCATGATGGTAAATATAAACTCGCTGCTGAAAATAAAAATTTAACTGCAAAAGAATTTACTCACTATCTCGCCGATTTAGCTAACCGTTATCCGATTATTAGCATTGAAGATGGGATGGCAGAAAATGATTGGGAAGGTTGGAGTTATTTAACGGCGGAACTCGGGAAAAAAATTCAGTTAGTGGGCGATGATATTTTCGTGACGAATACTGAAATTTTAAAACGAGGCATTAGTCAACATGTCGCCAATGCCATTTTGATTAAACCGAATCAAATTGGTACTTTAACAGAAACATTAGCTGCCATTCAGATGGCTAAACATGCACATTACAACACGATTATTTCGCATCGCTCGGGTGAAACAGAAGACACGACAATTGCGGATTTGGCGGTCGGCGTACATGCAGGACAAATTAAAACCGGTTCTTTATGTCGTTCCGATCGCGTTGCTAAATATAATCGTTTGTTACATATTGCGAGCGAATTAGGTAAGCTGGGTAGTTACGCAGGGGTAACTGTGTTCGAACAATTTAAAGGCTGTAAAGAGATGGCAAGCAAATGAAGGTCCGCCAATTTAATCTATTTCCGGTTTTATTATTGGCACTGCTAGTATTTTTGCAGTATCGACTATGGTTTGAATCCGGTGGGATAATTGAAATGCTAAAGCTGAAAAAGCAATTGGCGGTAGAGCAACAACACAACGAAAAAATAAAAAAACGTAATCAGTTGTTGCTCCTACAAGTGCAACATTTGCAAAAAAACCAAGACGCAGTTGAATCTCGGGCTCGTCAAGAATTGGGTATGATTAAGAAAGGCGAGACTTTTTATCAGGTCGTTAAATAATAGAAGGTATATTCATGAAAATTTTGTTGAGTAACGATGATGGATTCTTGGCACCCGGGTTAAAATTTTTAGCAAACGAACTCAAAACAATTGCTGAGATCACAGTCGTTGCACCTGATCGAAATCGCAGCGGCGCAAGCAACTCTTTGACGTTAGATAATCCATTGCGTGTTATGACAGCTGAGAATGGATTTATTAGCGTAAATGGCACGCCTACCGATTGCGTGCACATTGCAGTGACGGGTTTATTAGAAGAAATGCCGGATATGGTAGTCTCAGGTATTAATGAAGGTTCAAATTTAAGTGATGATGTGTTGTATTCCGGAACAGTGGCTGCAGCAACAGAGGGTCGATTTTTAGGATTACCCTCTATTGCAGTTTCACTGATGGGTCCTAAGTGCGCGCATTATGCAACTGCGGCTTCAATTGCAAAAATGCTAGTGTTGAATCTGAAGAAGGATCCATTACCAAAAGATACTATTTTGAATGTTAACGTACCTGATTTACCTCTCGCTGAGATACGCGGGATTCAAGTCACCCGTTTAGGTACGCGTCACGTGGCAGAACCGACGATTAAAGCCGTTGATCCGCGCGGTAGAAAAATTTATTGGATAGGTCAACCTGGACCTGAAGAAGATGCAGGACCTGGCACGGATTTTTATGCTGTGAATATGGGCTATGTTTCCATTACACCGCTGCATCTGGATTTAACGCATTACAAAGTATTTGAACAATTAGCAGGTTGGGTAAAAACCCTTGAATTGGCATAAAATAATGTTGCGAAAACTCAGCATCTTCTTTTGTATCATCACTAGCTTGGTTGCTTGCAGTACCGAGACAAATTACGCGCCTGTGACTGATATAAATACGATTGAACATATTCCAAAGACGGGTGTATACCGCGTATTGCGCCATGAAACGCTTTATTCCATTGCTTGGCGATATGGATTGGATTATCGCTATTTGGCTAATCGCAATCATATTGCGCCGCCTTATCATGTAACGGCAGGACAATTAATTTATTTAAATGGCAAACCGGTTACAACGCCGCAACAAATTCAACCAGAATTTATTGCGCCGCCTAGGAGTGTTAAACCACACACTAAACCTATTGTTTATGCGATGCCATCTTCCAAACCTTCGGCAAATAATTTTGTTGAACATGAATCGAATACACCCGTTAGATATTGGCGTTGGCCAGCACATGGGCCTGTCATTGGTACTTATTCTTCGCAAAATAAAGGGGTAAATATTGGTGGACGCTACCATGATCCCATTTATGCTACCGCTGCGGGACAAGTCGTTTACAGCGGAAATGGATTGCGTGGCTATGGCAATTTAATAATCATAAAACATAATAATGCTTATTTAACTGCCTATGCGCACAATAGCTCAGTCTTAATTAGAGAAGGCGATCAGGTGCGGGCGGGTCAAAAAATCGCGGAAATGGGTAATGCAAATGGTCAGCGTGTTATCTTGCATTTTGAAATTCGACGAAACGGCCAGCCCGTGAATCCATTAAATTATTTGGCACGATAAGCTGCATAAATAGAAAACAAGTGTTGGTTGACAAGACTGCACTCTTTCGTAAGAACCAGTATAATGAATAAGTCGTCCTGCTATTCTAGAGGTTATTTAGATGCCAAAAAAAGGTAAACAGGAAGATTTTAAAGCAAACTCTTCAGGTGAAGAAGAGGAGAAAGAAGATAATTCTCCTGATGAGGAAGAGTTTGTTGTTGATGAATCTTCTGATGAAACTTCGGAAAAACCTGAGACGGCAGAAGACGACGCCGAGAAAACCCCTGCGCGTTCCGCTGAAATTTCTAAAACAACCGATCCTACGCAAATTTATTTAGGTGAAATTGGTTATTCTCCTTTATTGACTGCAGAAGAAGAAGTTTTTTATTCTCGAAAAGTGCAAAAAGGCGATCCTAAAGCGCGCGCCAAAATGATTGAAAGCAATTTACGTCTTGTGGTTAAAATCGCTCGTCGTTATTACAATCGTGGTCTTGAATTTTTAGATCTGATTGAAGAAGGAAATCTTGGTTTATTGCGTGCAGTTGAAAAATTTGATCCCGAACGTGGTTTTCGTTTTTCGACTTACGCAACATGGTGGATCCGACAAACTATCGAACGCGCCATCATGAATCAAACTCGTACTGTGCGTTTGCCAATTCACGTCGTTCGTGAGTTAAATACGTATTTAAGTGCAGCACGCGAATTGATGAAAAAAAACGAACATGAACCGAGTTATAAAGATATTGCCGATGCGTTAAATAAACCGGTAGAAAGTGTCAAAAACATGTTGGAATTGAATGAACATGTTGTGTCGTTGGATATGATTGTTGGGGGTGATTCGAATGGACCCGGCAGGCCTTTATTAGATGCAATTGCAGATAAACATAAAACTGATCCAGCAGAATTACTTGCGGATGAGCGTTTATCAGAAAGTTTATCTGAGTGTTTGGATCAATTGAATGAAAAACAACGTGACGTTTTGTGTCGTCGTTTTGGCATGTGTGGATTTGAACGACAAACGTTGGAAGAAGTGGGTGAATCAATTGGTTTAACCCGTGAACGCGTGCGACAAATTCAGATGAGTGCGTTGAAAGCCTTGCGAGAAATTATGTTGAAACGTGGGATTACGGGAGAGGAATCGATTTAGTTATTTACGAGTTAGCTAGGTTTTGTTATTTTTCTGTAAAATGATTTTTCATTGCTTTAAAAAATTTATATTGCTAATTTATGTCACCCAGCACTTCAATGGAGTATGAAATGTTACGCAATACCAAAGGAATTTATAAACTTTACAGAGCAGCAAAAATTCTCCAACAAAAAACCACAATAAAAAACAAATATCCTTTGAGCCAAGTTTTTATTTAACCCTACACAGATGGTTACCTGATTTTACTTAACTTCATTACCTTTTTTTGAAGCTCATCAAACAAACACCAGCGAGCTTACGCTCCATGCTTGGTAATGCTGAGCCCTATGAAAAAGCAGTTGTTTCATCACAGATTGCAGCACTTGCTTTGCAGGGCGTTTTTGTTATCGTGAAAAATCCTTTATTAGCGGTGGTGCTATTAACACTTTATCGACTGAATCCAGTCAGTGCTAAACAAATGTTTTCTCCCGAACAGTGGCAAGATACCGAATGGACAAGTCAGCTTGGCCAGAGATTAGCTTATTTTGATGCGAGCGATTCGTATCCTCCACCTAATTGTCATTATCAAGCAACTCCTGCTCCAGAATATGATTGCATGAAATTTGAAGTACGAGATATCAGTGCATATACAACTTTATTTCAAAAACCCAAGCCAAAATAAGCAAAAAAAGATCCCTCAACCCGTTGCCTTTATATCTCGTTTGCTGCTTTTTACCAATATGCACCTAGCGCTATAGTTTCAAACCGTAAATACTGTAATAGGTATAAAATCTTTCATCTCACTTGAATTACTTGGGGTTCCAGTGTTTGCTTTATAAAACATTGAGCTAGCCACCTCTGAAACACGCGTAGTATCTGTCTTGTTCACAACGCCGCGTGGTACCGCAGGCGGTTCATCAATCGTTTCGACGATTTTCAAAAGCTCACGATACTGTTCTTTTTGTTTGTCATCCTTACATTCATCCAGTAGTTTTTTGGTGCCATCATATACTGTGACGTACTTTACGAAATCACAACCACCCCATTGATCGTTATCATCACGCACCCAATGATCAGGTTGCACTTTAAATTTAATCCCTGCATCAACTAGTAATTTCAAAGTTCCTACCTGTCGTTTTTTTATAGCATCTCTCACCCAATGCTGCTCAATTATATCCAGCGGTAACCCAGCATCGAGAAATGCAGCCACGATCTCAGGTTTTGCGTTATGAACGGATGTATAAATTGGCATTGTGTTTACTTCATGTTTAGGCGGCAGCTTAATCATGTTCAGAGATAACATCTGATCAAATAATTTTTTAACGTCTCCAGTTAATGATAAATTTTCTTCTCCAATTTGCTGGATAAAACGCATGAAAAGATAAGATATGCTAAGATGAATTTTATTTATCACTTCAACATCTGCATCCAGGCCTTCCAAATGCAGATCATAGAGTGCAGGTGTGATTTTAATTAATATGCTTATCGCATCGACCATATCGGCTAAGTCTGATATTTTTGGCATATTAGGATTTTGTTTTGTGTACCAGTGGCGTTGTCCCTGACAAATATAATGATCTAATTGTTCCAAATCGTAGCTATATAATTGCAATGGTTCTCTGATGCGTTTAAACAAATTTTGGATCAATTGCGTATAATTACTTGTGTCGCCTGCCATTTGATTTAGCTCTCCTTGATTAGGAAAGGTGATAATTTCTTCAGGTAATTTGGTAGCAAGCTCTAGCTTTTCATATTTGGTAACAGATGAATGTTGGACAGTATAGCTTTTGCTTTGAGGTTTTTTGGACAAGACAAACTTTATTAATTGTTCATAAATATCTTTGGCATTATTTCTAAACATAATCACACCTCTTTGATTTTGAATGAATGAAATTATGATTAAAAGTAATTTTGCGATGATTCACTGATAAGAAGAGATATATCGGAAACGAGTGCGCATTTAATTACTCTGTAATCAAAAACGCCCTCATAGGAAATGATAATGGCACAATCTGGGAAGGCTGAGATGAATTGTGTCCGATTTTCCTGCACCAAGACTAACAAGCCAGTTTTTTTTTGTCAACACACACGCAAGGTTAGCAGTCTGGAAAATGCTGTCATAAGCGAAAGCTGGATACCCAAGCTTTTGTCAGCTTGGCGCAAGGCTATGCTGGATGTCAGCTTTCGCTGGCATAACAGCATATTCGTCCTAAGGTTGTACTGGGTTTAAATTCACGTAGGAAGAGTCTTGATCTATCATTTGACTTTTATTCCCTGAACACCAACTACCAATTTTTGAAAAAAATCTCCATCGGGACGGTGCCGCAGTACCAGCTACTTCTGGCTGTTGCGAGGCAAGCGCCCGCTCTGTTAATACTTGATCTTTCCGTTGGCTTTCAACATGCGTCCAGTATTCAGGTCTATTCGCATATAAGCCAGCCACACACGTAGCTGCAAGTGCGCCTAATTTTCCCGCTCGCGACGCATTAGGGAAAGCAATACTAAAAAACATCATGATATCCCCAGCTAGCCCTAGGGTGTCTGAGGCAAAAGAACCGGCAAGATAAGCGTGTTTTTTTAGAGGTAACTTAACTTGAGCCATTTCTTCTTCAGATACCTGATGCCTTACGCCTCCTACCTCATTTTGTCCATCTTGAGTTGCATGAACCCTATATTCACAAAAAGCAGTAATTGCAGCGACAACGATACCTGGCACAATTCCATACCAGGACAATCCTAAAGCAACTGCTTCAGTAGCAGCGAAATCTGCAATGGCATCTACTGTGCCCGCAATCCAATACCCGTTAGCGCCAAAGCTGACTAATGATTTAATTGCATCAGGGATCATTGTTGAACAGCTAGGGTTGTGATCATTATGATTATGAGCATGTGCATGACCGTGCATATAGGTTATCTCCTCATTAGTATCTCTAGCCCAATGGGGCCAGATGCAAATGAGAATGATAATCATTTAATATTTAATTGCAAGTAGGATTTGCGAATATCGGGTGACCTATGATTTAGAAGGGCCTTTTTTCAGTGAAGAAGAATTTATCTCGGGTGTTGGGGTTTTTTGCTCGGCAGGCATATGAGTAAAAAAAGCATTACGTGCTTGCGAGAGCGTCATCTGTTTTTCAGCTGTTTGAGCGTAAGCACAAATTATTCCAAATGAAACGACTCCAGCGGCATGTTGTAAAGCAGCTTTTTGTATTTTGGGATCTGTCTCGTCTGAAATACCTTTTAATTCGGCATTACTCAGATGAGGAAGTTCAAATCTACCTAAAACCTCACTGACTTCTTTCAGTCGAGTAATAGTAGATTTAAGAGTAGAGGAGTCGAGAAGCTGATCGGATTTTTTTGATGCGAGGTTTAGAATGTCCTCGATTGCCGTCCTTGCGTGTTCATTTCTTGACTGAGCCATGTAACACCCCATGATTATTTCAGTTGATTATTAATTATACCGGAATAATAGAGGGGAGGGTGAGTTCAATCAAATCAATCAACAGAGTTTAGGCTAGCCCTATTCGGAAAGAACAGGGCTATCTTATTGAAAAAATTCAAATTTGGAAGGATTTTTCGAGTTTTTTTTCAACAGCGAAATTTTTTAATTTCACATAATTGGGCAAACCATTTTTGTAAGGTGGGTAATCTTCGCCCTGAATTAAGGGTTGCAAATAGCGACGGCATTTTTCGGTAATGCCGAAACCATCTTCGGTAATGAAATCTCGCGGTAAACCTATCTCGACATTAGCGACTTTTTCTAAGGGGGCTTCGCCAATACTCCAACGATAAGGTTCATCCGACTCACGCACAATGATTGGCATAATCGCATTTTTTTCAGCGATAGCGAGTTCAACGGCTTTTTGACCTAAAGCGTATGCCTGATCGACATCAGTTTTAGAAGCAATGTGTCTAGCGGCACGTTGTAGATAATCAGATAATGCCCAATGGTATTTATAACCCAGATTATCCTTAATTAATTTCGCGATAACAGGCGCTACCCCGCCTAATTGCGTATGGCCGAATGCATCGACCAAGCCTGAGTCTGAGATAAATGTTCCATCAGCATTCCTAACACCTTCCGATACAACAATCGCGCAATGTCCGAATTTTGTGATGGAGTCTTGGACGCGTTGTAGAAATGCTTCGCGCGCAAATGGAATTTCTGGGAATAAAATAATATGCGGTGAATCACCGATTTTTTCAGCGGCCAAACCACCACTTGCCGCAATCCAACCCGTATGACGTCCCATGACTTCTAAAATAAATATTTTAGTGGAGGTTAACGCCATCGATGCTACGTCTAAACCGGCTTCACGAATCGATATTGCTATATATTTTGCAACAGAGCCAAAACCGGGTGAATTATCGGTAAAAGGTAAGTCATTATCGATGGTTTTTGGGATGCCGATGCAAGTAATAGGATAATTCATGGTTTGTGAGAGTTGTGACACTTTGTAAGCAGTATCTTGCGAATCGCCACCACCATTGTAAAAAAAATACCGAATATTGTGCGCTGAAAATACTTCGATCAATCTTTCATACTGCGCACGGTTTTTTTCAAGCGCTCCCAATTTATGCCGGCAAGAACCAAATGCACCAGCTGGCGTATAACGAAGTGCTGCAATATCCGCATCTGACTCAAGACTGGTATCAATCAAATCCTCAGTCAATGCTCCAA
>JBDTIZ010000034.1:0-14743 GCA_039936115.1 Gammaproteobacteria bacterium | reverse complement strand
CCCGCAACAAGTGCGGGGTGACAGTAAGCGAGCGGGTGCTAGGGTGACAGTATCAGCGGGTGCTGGGGTGACAATATAAGCGAGTGCTAGGGTGACAATATAAACAAGTGTAGGTCAGTCTCTAGTGGGACTGATACGTTGCCTTAAGATCAGAATTTAATTTTAAAGGACCTAGATATGGGAAACTCAACCATGACGCAAACTCGAGGTGGATTGGTCATACCAACCACAATCTTGATAGCGTTTATCTTAACACTCTTGCCGATGCCGGATTGGACTGTGTGGTTAAGACCCGCGTGGGTCATGATGGTTATTATTTACTGGGTAATGGTTGCGCCGCATCGTGTCAATGTAGGGATCGCATGGTTAGTGGGTTTGTTTTTGGATGTGTTAAACGGTACGTTACTAGGTGAGCATGCCTTAGCCATGACGTTGGTTGCATATTTTGTCGCTAGAATGCATAGCCGGTTACGGATGTTTCCGTTACTGCAGCAAGGGTTTAGTGTGTTTATTTTAATATTGATTTATCAATTTGTTCTTTTCTGCGTTCAAGGTTTCCTAGGTCAGCTGCCTTCTACCTGGTTATATTGGTCTTCATCAGTAACCAGTATGTTATTATGGCCTTGGCTATTTAGTATGTTACGAGATTGGCGGCGCCGCTCGATTTAGAGTGATTAATTATGTGCATTGAGTGGTGATATGTCCCAAGAGATATTGATAAATGTTACTCCCAGAGAAGCCCGCATTGCACTGTTAGAAAATGGTGTCGTGCAAGAAATTCACATCGAACGAAGCTTACATCAAGGATTGTTAGGCAACATTTATAAAGGCAAAGTGAATCGCTTATTGCCGGGCATTCAGGCAGCATTTGTGGATATTGGTCTTGAACGTGCAGGTTTTTTACATATTAGCGATCTTAGCAATTACCCAAGCTTACTCGAAAAGAGTGAGAACCCGCATCTGGATATTCGAGAGATTTTACAGGTTGGACAAGAGCTCTTAGTCCAAGTTTATAAAGATCCACTAGGCTCGAAAGGTGCACGATTAACAACACTGCATACGATTCCTTCGCGTTATTTAGTTTTAACGCCTGAAATTTTCCAAATTTCAGTCTCGCAAAAAATTCTAGATGAAACAGAACGACAGCGTTTAATGGAATTGATTTCGCCGGGTGAACAAGGCGGATATATTTTTCGAACAGCGGCTGAAGGCACTGAACAGACTGAACTTGAAACAGACAAAGAATTTTTGAATACCTTATGGGTTGAAGTGTCGGCACGCGCAAAAAGAGCTAAATCAGGCGAATTGGTTTATGAAGAAATTCCCATTGTTTTGCGTGTTCTTCGCGATTTAGCAGGTTACGATGTTGAAAAAATTCGTGTCGATAATTTAAAAGCTATGCAAGACATGCGCGAATTTGCCAATCGATATGTGCCTAAATTAGTAGATCGAATTGAATATTACGACGACGAGCGGCCAATTTTCGATATTTATTCAGTGGAAGATGAATTACAAAAAGCATTACAGCGCAAAGTCTATTTAAAATCGGGCGGTCATCTCGTATTTGATCAAACAGAAGCGATGACAACAATTGATGTGAACACGGGTTCTTATCTCGGTCACAGTAATTTAGAACAAACTATTTTTAAAATAAATTTGGAAGCCATTGAAGTTATTACGCGTCAAGTCAGGTTACGGAATTTGGGCGGTATCATCATCATCGACTTTATCGATATGGTGGATCCGCTGCATAAAACACATTTATTGCAATCATTGATGAGTTCACTTGCAAAAGACAGTGCGCGTACCGAAGTCAGCGAATTAACCAGCTTAGGGTTAGTACAGATGACGCGTAAACGTACCCGTGAAAGCTTAGAACATATCTTATGTGTCGCCTGTCCCTTGTGTCATCGCAGTGGTTCAATCAAATCATTTGCAACGGTTTCTTATGAAATTTTTCGTGAATTAAAACGAATTGCAGAAAACTATCCATGGCCAGGTTTTTTGGTGTTAGCTTCAAAAGAAACTGTTGAGTACTTATTGGATGAAGAATCGACAATGCTAGCAGATTTAGAAGTTCAACTGGGTAAACCCATTAAACTGAGCACTGAAGTAACGTATAATCAAGAACATTATGATATTTTACCCATGTCAGATAAGGACTAATTGTGACGGCTTTTTGGCGAAAAGTTGTAGTAAACTTGGGTTATTTAGCGGCGAGTTTTATTATTCTGTCTGCTTTCATTGTCAGCGCAACGCGTCTTTTAACCCCAGTCTTAAATGAGCATCGCGCAGAGTTTGAAAATTTTGCGAGTCGCTTATTGGATAAACCTGTTCACATTGACCAAATAGAAATTTCCTGGAATGTCTACGAACCAGAACTGGCTTTTAAAAATGTCTCCTTACTCGATCCCGATACAAAAGAACATGTTTTTCAAATTCCTTTAATTACAATTGATTTGGATATCATACGCAGTTTGCTTTCGCGTCAGCCTATATTGGATAGCCTGAAAATAACCGGCGTTCACCTTACGTTACGTGAACAACAATCCGGTCAAATGAATGTAGAAGGACTTAGAGATTTTGCGATCACTGATAATTTTACAGGACAATCACAGAATGCAAATGCTGTGTTTGCTTGGATTTTTTTACAACCCAGTTTGGTTTTGAAAAACATTGAGTTGCATTTTGTGCCCTTGGAAGGCAATGAAAAATTCATTAGCGTGCGTTGGTTGGCATTAACTAATACGACGACGAGTCATCGGTTAACAGGCAAAGCAATTTTACATCAAGATGTACCCACACAAGTTAAAATTAATTTTAATTGGAAAGGGAGTGTCACGGACCTTGAACATGTTTCAGCGGAACTTGCGCTTGAGTTAGAAGGTATTTCACTGCCGCAGTGGTTTAGTAAACAACAGTGGCATAATTTACATATTATCCAAGGTCTAGGTAGCGCAAAAATTCTTGCGAACTGGAATCAAAATAAATGGCAGAAAATTCAAAGCACGTTACAGTTTTATGATATTGAAGCAGAATCACTTCTGACAAAAACCCCGATCATTATTTCGCACATTAGCGGCAATATAGGCATGCAGCGAAACGCGAATCAAATGATCATTGATGGGAAAGATCTGTTAATAGAGCTACCCGATCATTCCTGGCCGAAAACAAATTTCTTGGTTAAGTTCACTGAATCCGCAGAAGGTCTTCCGACAGTCCAATATTTTGAAGCGACTTATTTTGATTTAGCTGATAGTTATGAAGTTTTAAAAGCAAGCGGTCTTTTACCACCAACCTATCAATCCAAAATTACGATTCTTAATCCAAAAGGTCAATTACATAATTTAAAAGCTGATATTCATGGCGCTTTAGACGATCCAGCAAATGTTTCACTGAACGCAGAATTTAAAGACCTTTCTTTAAGTGCTTGGGGACAAATTCCAACGCTGAAGAATTTGCAGGGCGCTATTGCCTGGGATGGTAAGCAGGGCGATCTCAAATTAGATAGTCACCGTGCCTCGTTAGTCATCGATACTGTATTTGCAAATCCTTTAGCGTTTGATCAGCTGACTGGATGGGTGCATTGGCAAAAAGAAACGAACGGTAACTGGACATTTACTGCAAAAGAGATACAAGCAATGAATGCTGATATAAAAGCATCAGCGAATGTAACACTTACGATACCGACGAATGATTCACCGAGTATTAATTTATTAGGTAAATTTACGTTGGATAATGCAGCACATATTAGTCGTTATCTGCCGTTAAAAATATGGGATGCAGGATTAAACGAGTGGTTGCGCAATGCATTTTTGAGCGGCCGTGTCGATTCAGGAACAGCTATTTTACAAGGTCGTTTGAGTGATTTTCCTTTTGATAAGGGCGTTGGAAAATTCTCAATTTCAGGCGTTGTGAATGGTATTGAACTGCATTACGCACCTAATTGGCCATCGCTTCGAGTCATTAATGGTAACTTAGTCTATTCTGGACGATCTATGGTGATTGATGTTGTGTCCGGACAAATTTTAAATATACCGATCGGTCCTGTGCAGGCAGAAATTCCTTATTTTGGCGATGCACGTCCACAAGTTCTCTATGTGCAAACCACAGTGTTAACCGATTTAGCGCAAGGCATGAATTTTATTGAGAACAGTCCGCTGAAAGATACCATTGGTAAAGATTTATCTGCATTACAATTACAAGGTCCTATGCAACTCAAACTAGGATTAGTTGTTCCACTGGCTTTGCCTGAAAACATAAAAATAGTTGGCGATACGACGTTAACCAATGCGAATTTAAATATACCAGAATGGAATTTGTCGTTAGGACTATTGAATGGCGCGTTTCGTTTTACTGAAGACAGTATCACATCCACTCCAATGACGGGACAGCTCTTCGGTCATCCTGTTACATTGAATCTTGGGACACAGCTTAAGACGGATAAACGATTAGGTTACGTCACGGCTGATTTGCAAGGCATGATTAAAACGACTGATCTGCAGACCTGGCTTGATATACCGGTTGATCAAGTGATGCAAGGTATGGCGGCATATCGAGCGCAATTATTTTTACCCTCGCATGAGCAAAAATCTCAGCCTATGCTCGTGAATATAAAATCTGATTTCCAAGGCATTGCAGTCAATATGCCGGCGAGTTATGGAAAGACTGCAGACCAGAAGGTAGATGTTCAATTTAATATTATGGTCGATACAAACCAACCCTTAAAAGCTAAAATAATTTACGACAAGTTATTTACTGCCGCGCTGACGTTGGGGAGAGTTAAACAAAAATTAAGTTTGTTCAGTGCGGATTTGCATTTAGGAACGGGAGATGCGACATGGCAAAATCGTTCAGGTATTTTAGTCACAGGTAATCTCGATGAACTTGACTGGAATAAATTACAACCTTATGTTGCAAAATATTTCGATAAAAAACCGATTGCAACTACTGCTGAAAAACAGTTGATTAGCCCTGATTTTTTTCGTGGTGCTGACCTCCGAGTTAATACACTGACTATTGCTGGGTTGAAGTTAAATCAAATTCGGATTCAATTAGCCAAGCTGCGCAATTCATTTCAAGTTGGATTAAGCAATGCCATGATGTCGGGACAAATCATCATACCGGCATCGAGTGGACAAATGATTCAAGCAAGATTTCAACGTTTGTTTTTCAGTCCGCAAAGTCGACCATCCGGTACAAATACGTTGAGTCCAAGAGGATTGCCCCCTATTTCATTCGTGGGCGATGATGTACGTTACGGTGATGCTTCGTTAGGAAGACTGACTTTAAATCTTGTGCCCGGACAAAATGGTTTAGTGATTCGGCAATTATATTTAAATTCTCCTGCTTATCAGTTAAATGCAACCGGTGATTGGAGCGGAAGTAATCCGGGCGGAAGTCGTTTGCATGGTAGTGTGACAACTGCCAATGTCAGTAAACTTTTAACCGCCTGGGGTTTTGCATCAACGAATTTAATTGGCAGTGATGCAAGTGCGCAGTTTGACTTAGCATGGCCTGGGACACCTTTTAGCCCAATTATGTCTGGCATGTCAGGCAATGTTTCATTGAAATTGGGTAAGGGCAGAATTGTGAATATTGGTGATTCAGCTGATGCAAAGATGGGATTAGGTCGATTGTTAAATATATTTAGTTTGCAGAGTATTCCGCGGCGATTGAGTTTGGATTTTAGCGATTTATTTGAAAAAGGTTATAGCTTTGATTCGATGAAAGGTGATTTTAATTTAAAAAATGGTAGCGCGTTTACTACCAATACTTATTTTAATGGACCCATTGCTCGTATCGGTCTTGCTGGGCGTATTGGCATGGCACAAAAAGATTTAGATATGAAGCTCGGTGTAACGGCGTATGTGACGGCAAGTTTACCGGTGGTTGCGGCGATTGCGACAGCTAATCCTATTGCGGGTGTTGCGGTTTGGATGGTGGATAAAGTTGTTAATCAGTCGGTGTCAAAAATGGTGACATATGATTATTCGATTACGGGTACGTGGGCTAATCCGGTGTGGGGACAGATTGGTAAGAGTGCTGAGGGTCGGGGATCTCGTTAACTCCAGTATGATGTAAGAGCTCAGCTTAATTCGTTGTCACCCCGCAACAAGTGCGGGGTGACAACTGGATGCCAGCTAAAAGATTCAAATTTTATCAAGAAATTGCTGTAGATTTTCAATAACAGTAGAAATAAGCTGATTTAATTTTTCTATTTCTTTTTTTGGAATAGATTCACTTGAAATTTTATTCATCGTATCGGCATGAGCTTCTAGTTTTTGGCATGCTTTCTTTGCCTTAGGCGTGAGATAAAAATTAAAGACACGTCTGTCTTCTTTATTGCGAACACGTTTAACTAATTCATCTCTTTCCATGCGATCTAACATGCGAACAACAGTAGGTTGTTTTAAGCCTGCGCTTTTTGCAAGTTCAATTTGGCTTTGTCCATCTTTTTCCCACAGTCGGATAAGAAAAATAGTCTGAGCGTAAGTCACTCCTAATTTATCTAAATCATTATTCGCAACTTGTTCAAATAAGCGCGCTGCTTTTTTAATTAAAATGCCAGTATGATTTTCTATTTGAAATGTCATATTTTTCCTCGAAAATTAAACGGATTCTTTTTTCTCATGAGTGACTACCCATATTCGGGAAACTTTCCGTAGAGTATTCATTTCCATTATTGCCATAATACGTTTCTGATTGATTTTACCAAATTTATCGGTGCAATCCTGCGTATAAAGGACGACAACCTTATTGCCTGAAACCAAGATGTCATTAAATGGAAGCATGCTTAACTTTACGCATTGTTTACCCTGGGCAATGAGATGTTCTTGAAGCGCATTATAATTTACTGGTCGATCAAAGTCTTTGTAAAAGACAATATCCTTCGATAGATATTTATCCATTTGATCAAAATTCTTCTTCTGAAAAAAGTCTTTATATAGTTGAGTGATAAAAACTATATTGCTAGATTCATTTTTTTCGACAGCTTTTGTATGACCGGCAAAAGCGCATGCGAAGGATGCCCCTAGGCTAATCATTATAATGGAAATGAGTGTTTTCATTGCGGTAAGTTCCTGTAGACATGATACATAGCATGCTATACGATAGCCAGTACTTGGTCAATCTATTATTATATGTACCGGAGAATTACAGTGATTATTCGAAATATAACCACAGATATCGATCCCAAAGCCCGACATACGCGCTATGGTTACAAAGGAATGTTGCAATTTCACTTTGCTAAAGAAAATGCAGCACAGCAATTTATTAAACAGGTCAAAACACATCCCGCTCGTCCTGCAGATATTGACAAAGTAAATGTTAAACATGAAAAATGTGAAAACACTTTTTGTTATGTTGCAAGGCTGACGCAAGAGCAAGCTGATCAAGTCATTCTTAAAGCGACGTCTATAACACAAGCGCAAGTTGATAAAACTATTCCAAAAGCAATCCCTGTGCTTTTCGAAGAAAAACAACAGATTGTCTCTGTCATTTTGCCGCCTTACCCTGATTTTCCAACGCATGTTTTCTTGAAAGAAAAAGATATTCAATTGCACTTTGCCAACGAATTAGAAGCAAAAGGTTTTCATCGTAGGATCAATGGATCGTTAAATATCAAAAATGAACATTGCGCTTTTAAACATTTATTTGGAAATTGTCACATCATCAGCTTGAATGAAGAACAGTTAAATAATTTGTGTGGAGAAAATGCGTATAGCTTGTTAAAAAATATTAATGAACAGATCGTGAAAAATAATTTTTCGGTGTTAGAGAACGAGACAAGCCAAATTAAAAATGCGCTATTGCTAAATCTGGTTGCACTTTTACGCTTTCATGATGGCTGGTGCATATTGAAGAGGGTTGCACGGCATCAATCCCCTGAGGTATTTCAAGCCTATGTGGCGAAGCTGGAGAATGGGACTTGCAACAAGACGGCGCTGCTGCAAAGTCCTGATGGGAAGTGCACATTGAGACTAGTTGCACAATATCAATCTTCCGAAGCATTTCAGGCTTACTTGGCAAAACTGGATGCTGACACTTGCAAGCAAGCGGCGCTGCTACAAGATGAGAATGGCGAGTGCACAGTACTAGTAGTTGCACGCTACCAATCCGCTGATGGGTTTCAGGCCTACTTGAAAAGGCTCGATATAAGCACGGCCATTAGAACGTTGCTACTTTTGAATAGTAATTATGAATTCGGTTTAGGTGTTGCAGCTCATTCGCAATCACACACAGGATTTGGCACCGTATTGGAGAAATTATCTACGAACGAAGGCAAGGAGCAGTTTAACGCCTGGATTAAAAATGGATCTAATTGGAGATTTTATCGATTAGTCATAAATATAACAATCTATCAGTCAGCAGATAATGTAAGCACATTTTTGAATGTGTTGGATCAAAAATTATGGCAATTGCTTGAACAAACTATCAAGCCAAGCTTGAATGATAGTTTTACTCGCAGAGTATTGCGAAAATCATTCAGCATGTACAGTACCGATGATAATTTTTTCCGTATCCTTGGGCGCACCTTAATGATGCAAGCACCTCAAGGCATGATTAAGCATTCTTCTCTCGTAAATGATTTGGTAACTCACAACTTAAAATATTCTGCTGTATCACGCGGGAAACAATATTATTCTGCTGTTAATGAAATACTGTCTAATTCCATTCTTTTTAAGCATTCCGATTTAATTTTTGATTATGCGTTTCCCGAAAAAGCCGTTACAGAGTTATTTGAAAACGGGAAGGCTTTGGTTAAGATTATTCGCACCGATCGTGAAAAAAATTGGAAACAGTTTTGCGAATCATTGGCAGACTATAACATCAGAGAAGCCCTTCGTAAGACAGGAGAAAAAACCGGTTGGAAATTTGTGCATATCCCTGCAGTAATTGATGAAAAAGAAGAGAAGAGACCCGCGCTGGCAGTCGATGGAAATGGAAAAATCGTTTCTTGCCGTACGAAGGAAGAGCAAGTACAACACAAGCAGGACAAAAAAAATCGAGTATATACTCATACAAAGAAAACCCCGACGACTTATATTTCCAGTTATTTGCACACAGGGTTATTTGGTTATGCTCATACAGAACGCGAGATGGTTGGATTAGCATTCGATATAACACAGTGTCGAGTCAAGGCATTGCTAAGTCAGGACCATGGCACATTTAAAAGAGAGTGGCTGAGTAAAGACAGGAATGACGTCGTGGCATACGCAAATAGAATGCAAGCAATCTCGTTTACCAGCTTCGAGCAGTTCAGAAGTCTTATAGATAGACAACCTTATGCAGTAAACGAAGTTTTGGCCAAGGTTACACGTGAAAGCGTGATAGCTATTGTTGTTGGTCGTGATACACCTAAAGCAAGAAAAATAGCTCAGCAACGTCAAGCAAATTTTGAAGTACGATTTCAGCGATATCTGCCCATCGTGATTTACAACCCTGAACAGCAGAACGTTTACCCTTGTTTTTCAGAGGAAGTTCACGAGCAAAAACGCTTTGGCGGATAATGAAGAGAATTTATCAGGTTCTCGGAGGTTAATGACTAAAACAGCATGTAACAGAATTCTAGTAAATGTAGAGCAACATCCATGCTAAAATGGAGATAAGGTTTTATCAAAGAGTTAAGATAGCTATTCTTGTGCTTCGCACTAGTTTCAGAGGCTTTCAGTAAAATTACTTATCGCAACAGGAATTTATCATTTTAATCATAAGCCTATGTAAATTTTTTAATTATGCATAAAACTACATTATTTTAAGCTGAAAACTGTTTATTTTAAGGGCGATACCTATAAAATAATAGTCCATTACTTTCTTTCTATATAGATTTATTTTTTCTTATTTTAGATCTCAAAATCGCTGCTTCAATATAATGTTTTTTATCATTGATAAAACTTTTATCATCCGAAATAAGCTCAGTCACTCCATCGCGTTCATTTTTTTGCAACAAGCGATTTTCACGTGCACGATAACGCTTTCGCAGATAGTCAGCTCGGTGTTTTTTTTCAGTGTCATTTTCAAATTTAATCGGCAGCGGCAAAATATCAATACAGTCAACAGGACAAGGTTCAACACATAATTCACAACCCGTGCACTCACTTGTGATGACAGTATGCATCAACTTAGGGCCACCCAGAATAGCATCGACAGGACAAGCTTGGATGCATTTGGTGCAGCCTATGCATTCGTCTTCGCGAATCACCGCTGTCAAACTGGGCTTGGCTTTTTGCTGCATGTCAGCGATAAAAGGCGTTGGATCACGATGTAATAAATTTGCAATCGCAAGTAAGCCATCGACGCCGCCAGGTGGACATAAATTAATTTCAGCACGATTTTCCAGAAGCGCAGTTGCATAAGGCATACAACCAGGATAAGTGCAAAGACCGCATTGAGTTTGCGGAAGTAGCGCGTCGATTTGTTCAAGTGTAATAGATTTTTTCATGACGGTTTAATTTTATTGTACCTTCATGCCGGGTTCAGCACCGCTTTCAGGGCTAATGACCCAGAGATCTTTTTCGCCATTACCTTTTGCCACTAACATCATGCCTTCAGAAACACCAAAACGCATTTTGCGCGGAGCGAGATTTGCCACCATCACAATTAGTTTTCCAACGAGTTGGTCAGGTTGATAGGCTGATTTAATGCCAGCAAATACTTGACGTTTTTCATCGCCTAAATCTAATTCTAATTGCAGTAATTTTTCAGCGCCTTCGACATGTTGCGCAGTCACAACTTTGGCAATTCGTAAATCAATTTTGGCAAAGTCATCGATACTGATAAATGTTTTCTTTTCGGCTTCAGGTGTAGTGTTTTCAGCGGGTTGTTGTGCGTCCATTTTTAATGCCTCAATTTGTTTTTTCTCTAAACGTTGTGCTAAAGGTTGAAATTCGTTGATCTTGTGATTCAGTAACGCCTTGTCTTTGTCAGACCAAAGTAAAGGTGAGCAATTTAAAAAACCTTCCACATTCTTTGCCATCTCAGGCATCACGGGTTTTAAATAAATCATTAGTACGCGAAATAAATGAATTCCCATGCTACAAATATCATGTACTGATTGTGCTTGCGTTGGATCTTTAATCGCAGACCAAGGTTTTTTTTCATCGATATATTGATTAGCGCGATCAGCGAGCGCCATGATATCGCGCATTGCTTGACTGAATTCCAGTTTCTCAAATTTTTCAGCGATGCTGTCTCCTGCTGAAGAAAATTCTTTATAGAGTTCAGGGTCAGCGATCTGTGCTGATAATTTTCCCGCATAAAATTTATTGATAAAACTCGCACAACGGCTGGCGATGTTAACAAATTTTCCAACTAAATCAGAATTCACGCGCGTGGTAAAATCATCGAGATTAATATCTAAATCTTCAACGCGATCGCTTAGTTTAGTCGATAAATAGTAACGTAAATATTCTGGTTTGAAGTGATCGAGATACGTGCGCGCTTTAATGAATGTGCCGCGGGATTTCGACATCTTTTGTCCGTCAATGGTTAAAAATCCATGAGTAAAAATACGTGTTGGCGTGCGGAATTCAGCACCGTCTAAGAGCGCTGGCCAAAACAGTGCATGAAAATAAATAATATCTTTGCCAATAAATTGGTGCAATTCCACCTGGCTGTTTTGCTCCCAGTATTCAGCAAAATTTAAGTCAGGGCGGCGTTCACATAAATTTTTAAAACTCGCCATATAGCCAATTGGCGCATCTAACCAAACATAAAAATATTTATTTTTATCACCCGGAATATTAAATCCAAAATACGGCGCATCGCGCGAGATATCCCATTCTTTCAAGCCGACCTTGAACCATTCGTCGAGTTTGTTGGTGACTTGATCTTGTAAGTGACCCGCACGAGTCCAATCTTGTAAAAATTTTTCGTAGCGGTCTAATTTTAAAAAATAATGCTCGGATTCTTTTTCGATGGGTTTTGCACCAGACAAAGTGGAGTAAGCATTTTTTAATTCTGTCGGTGCATACGTTGCGCCGCAGACTTCGCAATTATCACCGTATTGATCAGGCGCATTGCAACGTGGGCATTCGCCTTTGATAAAACGATCAGGCAGAAACATTTGTTTTTCTGGGTCAAATGCTTGTTTGATAACACGTCTTGCGATGTTATCTTTTTTTAAGTGTCGCTCAAAAACGGTTTCGACTAATTCTTTGTTTTCCGGTGAGTGGGTGGTGTGGTAGTTGTCGAGACCGACTAAAAAATCTCTTAAATCCGCTTGATGTTCGCTGCGAATTTTTTCAACCAAATCGTTGGCGTCTAGGTTAGCTTTAGCGGCTTGGATCATAATAGGCGTGCCGTGGCTGTCGCAGCCACTGACAAACGTACAGTTAGCGCCGCGCATTTTTTGAAAACGTACCCATATATCACTTTGAATGAATCCGACGAGATGGCCCAGATGTAGAGAACCATTCGCATAGGGTAATGCGTAAGTGACTAATATTTTTCGATTTGTTTGCGACATGTGGTTCTTGCTCTCATTATGATTAGGCGTCAAAAAGTTGCTGAATTATAGCATGTTCTAATAAATCGTCATCGTGCTTGTGCGCTTATGATAGGCGCATCTATAATTGAGCAAATTTTATTGATTAGGAATGTTATGAACGCGTTACCCAATATCAAAAATATTATCGCTGTTGCCTCTGGTAAAGGGGGTGTCGGCAAATCAACCACGGCAGTGAATCTGGCGCTGGCTTTAGCGCAGGATGATTTCCGCGTCGGGATTTTGGATGCTGATATTTATGGACCCAGCGTGCCTTTAATGTTGGGAATTAATGCTAGGCCCGAGATTAAAGATCAGAAAAAAATTATGCCTATCCTAGCCCACGGCATTCAGTCCATGTCGATCGGGTATTTAATCGATGAAAATACGCCTATGATTTGGCGCGGACCTATGGTTAGCGGGGCTTTACAGCAGTTATTGAACGATACGCTTTGGGATAATCTCGATTATCTGATTATCGATTTACCGCCAGGGACAGGCGATATTCAATTGACTTTGGCACAAAAAATTCCCGTGACTGCGGCTGTTGTTGTGACGACTCCGCAAGATCTTGCTTTGTTAGATGCACGTCGTGCGTATGAAATGTTTCGTAAGGTCAATGTGCCAGTTCTTGGTGTGATTGAAAATATGAGTATTCACATTTGTTCTCAGTGTGGTCATGCCGAATCAATTTTCGGTGAAGGCGGTGGGAAACAGCTTGCAGAGCAATATAGTATTCCATTGTTGGGCGCTTTGCCGCTTGATTTACAAATACGTCAGGAAACTGACAGTGGCAAACCAACTGTGGTAGCCGATCCTGCAAGCCAAAACGCCCAACTTTATCGCGAGATTGCCCGGCAAATTGTGGCAAATCTTTCCTTGCAGGCACGAGAGGTTTCAGTTAAGTTTCCAAAGATTGTGATTAAAAATGATTAATTAAAGGATATGCCTTATGAGTATCAAATCGGATAAATGGATTCGCCGCATGAGTGAGCAACAGGGCATGATTGAACCTTTTGAACCAGGCCAGGTTCGTCAATCAGCCGGTGGTAAGACGATTTCGCATGGTACTTCAAGTTATGGTTATGATGTGCGGTGTGCTAGAGAATTTAAAATTTTTACCAACATTAATTCAGCCATCGTGGATCCTAAGAATTTTTGTGAAACCAGTTTTGTCGATGTTGAATCGGATGTTTGCATTATTCCACCCAACTCGTTTGCGCTTGCACGCAGTGTCGAATATTTGCGGGTGCCACGTAATGTGTTGGTGATTTGTGTAGGTAAATCAACTTATGCTCGTTGCGGCATTATTGTGAATGTCACACCGCTTGAACCAGAGTGGGAAGGGCATATTACTCTGGAATTTTCTAATACTACACCGTTGCCAGCCAAAATTTATGCAAACGAAGGTGTGGCGCAATTGTTATTTTTAGAATCTGACGAAGCGTGCGAGACTTCTTATCGTGATCGTCAAGGGAAGTATCAGGGACAGCTTGGGGTGACGTTACCGATTACATGATGCATGTAGGGGCGAACCTGTGTGTTCGCCTTGCGGCCTTAATATGCTAACGTTATTTCTTCAATTAAGAGAGCGAACCCATAGTTCGCCCCTACCTACAAAGCAAATAACCGCTAAGTTTCATCGTCAGCATCACTTCCATCCATCTCTTCTTGCAATGGAATGTGACGGTTGGCGTTCACTTGTTCGCGCAATTCTTTGCCTGGCTTAAAGTGAACCGCATATTTAGGGTTCGTAATAAGCTTTTCACCAGTTTTAGGATTGTGCGCTTTGCGTGGTGGACGGTAATGAAGACAAAAGCTCCCGAAGCCGCGGATTTCAATACGGCCGCCATTACTCAGTACATCGCTCATTTGCTCGATGATACTGTTAACAGCAAGGGCAATATCTTTTTCAGGAAGATGAGGTAGTTGTCGACTAATTTCAGCAATCAATTGGGATTTGATCAGCATGTTATTCAGCAGTAATGCTGCCTCCGTTTGGTTAGGTATTCAACATCTGCTATAACAATCAATATATTACATTTGTACAAAAAAATCCAGTGCTGGTACTTCAGTTTGGATTCATGCACTGCTTTTGGTCGATTGAATTTTATAGGGTATTTCCTAGTTGAGCGATTGGAATTGGATTGTTAATCGATCAATTGACAACTAAAAGACCAAAAAAGATACCAAAAAGAGAGGGATGAAATAAATTTTCATTGGGAGAAATTTTTTTTGAAATCTGTGTTTAATGAT
>JBDTIZ010000033.1:0-14458 GCA_039936115.1 Gammaproteobacteria bacterium | reverse complement strand
GCCGCAATGTCAAACTATCGACGACTATGAAAAATTACTCCCTTATAAAATTGATAGATCGTTATTGGCGCCTAGTGTGAATTAAAATAATTTAGGTGGGTAGAGGGTGGTTTAATTAGCGCTTACGTTAATTCTTGGTTCTATGCCATTTACATTAATGCTTCAATAATTAAGCGCGTTTGTTCTTCATTTAGATGCGGCCCAATCGGTAAACTCAAAACTTCTTCATGAATCATTTCGCTGATGGGTAGTGAGAGAGAGTTCATTTCTTTATATGCATTTTGTTTGTGTGGTGGAATCGGATAGTGAATAAGAGTCTGTATTCCTTTTTCCAATAATTTACTCTGTAGTGCTTTTCGATTGTGTGTGCGTATGACATAAAGATGCCATATGGATTCGCAGTTATCGAGAACGTAGGGACAGATAAGATCCGCGCGCTGTTTAAGAGCGCTGGTATAAAGATTCGCAACTCTCGTTCGACGTGCATTCCATGCGGGTAAGTGCTGTAGTTTGACACGCAAGACAGCAGCTTGATATTCATCCAAGCGCGAATTTGTACCTCGTTCATCGTTATGGTATTTAATTTTTGAACCATAATTGCGTAGCATTTTTATTCTTTCTGCCAATGCTTCATCATTGGTTGTAATTGCACCGCCATCACCAAAGGCTCCGAGATTTTTTCCTGGATAAAAACTAAAGCCAGCAGCATGACCTAGTGAACCTGCTTTTTTTTCATCATAGCTTGCGCCATGTGCTTGCGCTGCATCTTCGATAACTTTTAAATTATAACGTTTTGCAAGATCGATAATTGGGTTCATGTCCGCAGTTTGCCCATACAAATGGACAGGCATAATGGCTTTTGTTTTAGGGGTGATAGCAGCTTCAATTTGTGCAGGATCTATATTGTAGGTTCTTAGGTCCGGTTCAACAGGAACAACTTGCGCACCCACTTGTGTGACGGCGAGCCAAGTTGCAATATACGTGTTGGAAGGAACTATGACTTCATCACCTTTGCCAATTCCGTAACCTAATAAAATTAATTCTAATGCTTGCAAACCATTAGCAACGCCTACGGCATATTTAGTTCCACAATAATCAGCAAATTCTGTTTCAAAAGACGAGAGCTCATTACCTAATAAATACCAACCGGAATTCATAACACGGATATAGGCCTCATCTAAAGCATCTTTTAATTCGAGATAGGGTGTCTTTAGATCTAAGAAAGAAATGGTTTGTTCGGTGCTCATCATTCTATTTCCATAAAATTAATTAGTGTAAATTCGCTATACCTGTTTTTGTCATTCGATAGATAAAATAAAGTAGTAAGGTAACTAAAATAAAATTAACAAGATACATTGCATGAGACATCCACGGCCCTTGGCTCATGAAATACCATTGCATAGGAAAAGCTAACGTTATTTCTGGCGGGTTTGATAAAAGAGATAACCATGTGCCATGATTGAGAGGCAACCATGCTCTAGAAACCATTAGACTGAGTAGGATAAAGAGATGAGTAAACTTCCAGCTTAACGATTTGCAGTTTAGTACTTCAGCTAAAACAATAACTGCAATCGGCAAAAAATTGATGAGTTGACGTGATTCAGAGCCAATGGAAAGTAAAAGATATAAGCTGCACACAAGAAATAACCCGAATCCGTTTGCGGTCAGATACTTCACGACATCATTCCAAAAATAAATTAAAAGGCAAACAATCGGGCCATAATAAAGAATGTGACTGACCAAGAAAACTAAAGGATACGCGAGAGATTGAGAAGTAATGTTTTCTGCAAATAAACTAAAAGACAGCATACCTGTTTTTCCACTAGAAAAAAAAGCGATACATTTTTTTAAGCAGACTGCAATGATTAATGCGAAAAACACTCGTTGTATTTGTATATGTTTTAAATTAGAAAAAAAACTCGAATAGTATGAGCTGAGAGGGCGGGCAGCTAGTATCACATAAGCGAATAAAGATATGGCGCTAATATATAGAACGGGTGTTGCATAATAGCCACCGAGTGCTTGTTGATGCAGTTTAAGGTGAACAAACAGGCAAATACTAACAACGGTAACCGCAAGTAATAATGCTAATGAAGTTGCTATTTTGTCTGCATGAAAATACGTCTGATTTTTTTGGCGAGGAAATATAAACAACACTAGCCCAATGTACAGTAATGTAGGGAAAACAAATGCGCCTAATATTGCAGTCAATAATACACCATAATTTTTTTCAGTCAGAAAAAAATAAAACATCGCTAAACCGCAGACGAAACCACTAGTGTCTGTCAGGATAGGGTAGTAGGGGTTCATTTTTAGAATGGCGTAGTTAAGAAATAACCCGGCAAAACTAATTAATCTAACCTGTGAATTCCAGTTTAATTTTTTAGCTAGGTTATGCCAGATAAAAACTGCAAGAACTAATAATCCTGTATTGTAGATCGAAAATGCCATGGGCATTTTAGCTACCTCTAGCGAAGTATGGAATAATTTTGCAAATGAATAAACAACACCTAAAGGCAATATTCTTTGTAAGCTATATTGATCTAGCTGATGACTAAATAATAAATCAGGAAGTAATTGTGTAATATGACCGTAGATTGCGCCATCCCATCCAAGTCCGTCTGCAACTAATATGTGTTCGCCTAAGAAAATGTATGCGATTAACCAAGTAAAAAACAATAGCAAAATTAAAAACTCAAAATTGATTTTTGCTTTGCTCAGTTGTAGCAACTTGGTAAACATATTAATCACGCTCCATTTAGATTATGTTTTTTTATCGGCGAGATTAAATTTTAATACTGACATAACAATACTCTGAGGACGTAATTTGGTGTTTTCAAATGCACGCCAAACATAAGAACCGATAATACCTAACCCCATCGAATTTAATGCAGCGAAAAATACGATTGTAATAGTGGTTCTCGCATAGCCGGGCACTGGGATAATGCCATATATTTTTGCTAAGATAACACTGAAAGCTGATACAATCGAAAGTGCAATGCCTGCAACACCGATCAAATATAAAAATTTAATTGGAAAGTCTGAAAAAGCAAACAAGCTATCCGTTGCATATTTCAAACGTTTTTTAAATGACCACGCGCTTTTGCCATGTTCTCTTTCAATTCGGTCGTATGCTACCATTTTTCGTCTAAAGCCTAGCCAAAAAGCAAGACCCACGAGTGAGCTATTTAATTCATTCAAAACAAGTAACTGATTTCTGAACTGAAGGTTGCAAGCGAAAATATCAATTCCACCTGGCGGCATATCGGTGTTAACAAGTTTTTTATATAAAAACCAAAATATTTTTGCGGGAATTTTTTGTAACAGAGGATCTTTGCGGCTTCTGCGAACACCAAATGCGACATCAATCGCTTCGCTAGTGAGTGTCTGAAAAAATTCGACAATTAATTCGGGCGGTTCTTGTAAATCTGCTGCCATGACAGCAAAATATTGGCCTTCGGCGATCTCAAGCCCTGCACGAATTGCCGCATAAGAACCAAAGTTGCGTGAATGTAGCAATAGTTTTGATCTGAAAGAAGCTTGCGGTAAGCTGTTTTTCAATAACGCATAAGACTGATCTGGGCTGCCATCAACGACAAAAACTGCTTCAAGCTGACCATCGAGTTTTTGGTTGATATCATTAATCGCTGCGAGCAACAGCGGTATAGATCCCTCGTTTTTGTAAACAGGAATGATTAATGAATACATATGCACTTTCTCCAGGTTGATCCATCAATCTGATATTAGGCACGTACTAGTAAAAGCACACCTAACAGGATAAAAAATATAGCAATCATATGTTGCGAACCAAACGGTTCATTCCAGATAAAGTGGGCGAGTAGCGCCACGACTACGTAGCTCAATGAGACCGATGGAAAGGCAACAGATAATGGGATTTGCTTTAGCGAATACATATAAAAGATTGCTGAGGCAAAATAGCAAGATAAACCGAGGATGATGAAAGGTTGGAATAGTATTATTCCTGATATACCGGGTAAATTAGCGGAAGCAGCATGAAGTGAGCCGGTTTTAAGCGAAATTTGTCCGATCACTCCAATGAAAATTGCTGTAAATAAACATGCGTAATAGATTATCATCTCGACTCCTGATTCATTGCTCTTAAATAGCGGTTGGATTCTAGCAAAGATGCGTGATTAAAGCGATGGTAGTATGAGTTGCAAAGACAAAAAATAGGGACTGTTGGTAATTCCGGGTCATCCTTTGCGAGTAACGCTTTTGTAGGGGCGAACCTATGTGTTCGCCCTTGCTAAACCTCGAGCTGGCGCCGCACGCAGGGCGAACACAGAGGTCGCCCTACAAAAGCGTCATTCTAAAGGATGACCGAGAAATATCAACAGTCCTTAAAGTATATACATGGAGTACATATGCCAAATGCTGTTTTAAACCCAAGTTCGATTCGTAACCCTATATTAATCATACTAGTTACATGGATAGCTTATTTATTAATCCTAGGTTTGCTACAGCTCTTTAATCTAAAGGCAGGTTTCGCCGTTTGGCCTATGAGAGAAGATCTCAACTGGTTTGGCTTTATACACAATTCGCAAGGATTAGAAATGATCCATGAGTTTTGGAAAACCGACGGCCGCAATCCTTTATCAGCTTGGTGGTGGTTAGCCATATCACCCATACTCAATTTGTCAATCTATGGGCTTTATGCGGTTAGAACCTGTATGAATCCCCTTCTTGCTATTGTAGTCTTTTTGTTGCTAGATCGTTTGGGTCGGCAGGAGTGTCGCTTGTTTGCTTTGAGTGTTGCTCTAGTTGTTTTGATGTGGAATTTTTTCTTGTTGCATGAGCAGATCATTTGGTGTTTTCTTGTCGCAGCTATTTTTAGCTTATTAGCCATTCTATTTTATTGTCAATATGTAGATGATAAATCCCACTCACCGTATAAATTTGCCCTCGCTCTTCTCTGTTATTTTTTAGCAATAGCGACTTATACACTACAATCCGGTGCAATTTTTGCAATTGCATTGCTAGGATTTTTTCGTCGATCCCGCGAAATAGAAAATAAAAAACTACGCGTTAAATATATGCTTTATGACGTGAGTTTCTTTTTAGGGTTATTTATACTTTATAATATGATCTGGTATACAACAATGGTGCTTGGTACCGAGATTTATTCTTTAGACAGACAAGTTTTTGGTAAGCAATTTTTCCAAAGTATACTGCAATTTATTTTTCCTTCATCTTCTTATGAGGTTTATTTTCAGTCTGTTATGACGGACTGGTCATTCATGGGAGCGTCAGGCTTTTTATTAATTTCTTTTTTCGTATTTTATTTTCTGTTTATAAAAATCTCCACAAATAATAAAATATATCAAGCTATACATTTCCCATTAGGTTGGGTAGTTATGATTTTGTTGGCATTCGCTTTGCCAATCATAGCACTAGAATCTACTAGCCATATTTTTTCTCCCGGTATGCGTTCGCCCATGGTACAGCAAGTTTGGTTGCCTTTGCTTTATGTAGGTATTATTTTCTTTTGTGTTAATAGATTGCCGATAAAAAATCAGCAACGAAAACAACACATCGTCTTTTCTTTGGTTGCAGTATTGGCTGGAATCACAACGTTGGTTGCCATTGATTATAATCATCGGTTGGTCGATATCACCGAGCATCGCGCTCTGTTAGTTAAACGCATCAATGAACTTAATCTCCCAGCATCCCCCCATATTTTGTTAATGATGACAGGCTATGATAAGACTGCAATTCGGTCGGTACTGCCATTAAATAATTATATTAAAACAGGGTTGCTTCCAGGCGTAGCATCCATCCATTTTATTACTGAAAAAGCTTTAAATACTGATTTAAGCGAAGAAATAGTATTAGGCCCGGATGGCAAAGGCATCCTATTTAGAAAGTTAGATGGGACTGTAACGAGGGATTCTTATAAGCATTTATTATTTATTGTTTTTGATGGAAAAAAAGCCTGGATACCAGCCACCTTAACTAAGAAAGATTTTTTTGGAACCACCGTAAATTGGCAGCGCGATCAATTAATTGATCAGAGTCGATTGTATGCGTTTTCTTGCCCTTCAAGATTTGATTTTTCAATGCCTCTTCAAGAAAAATCGGGGTGGGGAATTTCTGAAAAAGAAAAGACTGGCAAAAGTTTTGTTTGGATGGTATCAAAACAAGCCAAGCTCTCGTTAGAGAGTTCATGCAGAAATTTAGTTAAGATAAGAGTGCATATTTTAGATGTTATGAATGCAAACATATTGAATGGTCTTACGATGAAGGTTGAATCTATGCCTGTATCGCTACATCGTAACACTAACAAGCAGCGCGAAATCGTGCTAGAAGGTGAGGCTGATTTAAAAACGCCTCGTAATAAGCTTATTGAGATTGCTTTTTCGGTACCTTATACAAAAACGCCTCAGAGCGGAGATAGATCTTTAGCAGTTGCTATGGATCAAATTGAAATTGATAATGTCGTTCACAGTCAGTCGTGAATCCAAAAAAATCTATAAGAGATGCTTTATGAATAATGAATTAAAACCCGCAATGCCAACTAAATTCTATTTACCTCAACTCGATGGACTGCGTTTCTTTGCTTTTTTCTTAGTGTTTCTTCATCATTTTACAACAGGCGCCACCTACTTTTCTCCACATTCAGTTGCTCATTTCGTTACGATAAAACTGAGCACATTCGGTTGGATAGGTGTCGATCTTTTTTTATGTTTGAGTTCATTTTTATTGACCTCATTGATGATTATGGAATATCGAAACACTGGAAGCCTGTCAATCAAACAATTTTTCATTCGACGAGCATTACGTATTTGGCCGTTATATTATTTAATGATGTTGTTTGCTTTTTTAATTCTGCCTGCGATTACGTATTTTTCTCCTGCCTTACACACGGAAGCGTATTTTACGTTCGTTAAAAATCACCTGTTACCTTTTTCAGTATTTTTAGGAAATTTTTCTTACGCTTATTTTACCAACACGTTAACACTAGCAATTGGACCTCTCTGGACAGTTTCGTTGGAAGAGCAATTTTATATATTTTGGCCGATATTGCTTTTTATATTATTACCACGCAATAAAAGATGGTTTTTCTTCGCATTAGGTTTCTTGGTAGTGCTCAGTTTTGCGGTGCGTTTTTATATCATTAAAAATAATATTCCTTATCCTGCGATTTGGGTTTTTACCTTAGGCCGACTTGATCCATTCGCGTTAGGCGCTTTCTTAAGTTATCTTTATTTGAATCCAAAATTCAAACCTCGGCCTTTGATCGCATTGGTTTTATCTCTTTTCTTATTTAAATTAGTGATATGTTCAACGGGAATTGGTATGCCTAATACAATCTGGCAACTGTTTGTTGTGGATCTGGCAGGATGTTTGTTAATTTATTCGGCGCTTTACTCGAGAAAAATGAGTCAATTGCTCTCGATGAAACCCTTACCCTGGCTTGGCAAAGTATCTTTCGGTCTTTATATTTTTCACGACATTATGATTCATCTGACCGCAGACAATTTAATTGCATCTCTTACCAAACATATACCATGGTTGCTCAACTCATTGACACTTTGGTTTGTTTCATTGGCGCTAACTTTGCTTGCCACTATTTTATGCGCTGGTTTTTCGTATCATGCCTTCGAAAAACATTTTTTAAAACTCAAAACACGTTTCACTATAATTGCTTCACGTCCTGCGTGAAATTTCCAAATCGTATAAAAGGAGTATTGCTATGAAAGCATTAGTTGCTACAGTAAATTATTTGTTACTGGTTGATTTGCAGACCGGTGCGGTCAATATTATCGAATCAGATCGGCCTGAATATTACGGAATTTCCTGGTGGGAAAATTCAGACTCACTGGTTCTCAGTCACTCGGGGCTCGCGAATGATAGCTTATTCGATCTTGAAAGTTATGTGACTTCTGAAAAAGGCTATCTTTCTTTCGACAATAAAAAAACGCAATGCTTTCTCTCGCAACCTCATCAGATTATATGTGCTCCCAATAATTGGGTGATTGCAACTAACACGGGCAGAAATTGTGTTACGTTATACGATCCTAGCAATGATTTTTATAAAGATATTCGTGTTAATGATATTCATTGGGATCGTTTAGGAAAAGAAAACTCTTGTGGCGAACATTTCAATTCTGTTTATCTTAAAAATAATCGTTTATATGTGATGGCGCATCGCTTCAAAAAAACATCGCATATCCTAGAGTTTTCTTATCCTGATTGTACTCTGTTAGAAAGATATGAAACCAAGCAACGATCAGGTTTACATAATCTTTGGGTTGATGATTCTGGAAATATTATTGCGTGTCACAGTGAAGCGGGTGAGTTAATTGAAGTTAAATCAAACGAAACGATCTGGGCAACTGGTTTATTTCATAATACTCGTTATTCTCGCGGTTTGGCGGCAACGACTGATATTATTATTGTTGGTGATAGTGAAGTGACTACACGTGAAGGGCGAAAAAATTCACCGAGTGTGCTGTGGATTGTGGATAGAAAAACATTAAATGCGATTGATTATATGCAGTTAGGTTCGTACGGATCTGTGCATGAAGTGCGTATTTTAGATGTGGCGGATGACGCGCATCACGGCAAAATATTTAAGGGCATGGCGAATTTAGAAAAAAAACGAGAAGAACATCAGGAACGTTTAGAGCAAAATCGTAAACAAAAATTAGAATACAGCCGAGAGTGGCAGACTAACCATCATGTTTTCAAAGATTTTACTTGCATTTTAAATGGCTGGACAGCTAAGAAAAATGGTTGGGTAGGGCCTAAAAACGAATCATTTACTTTGAGCACGGCAAAAGAATCGCTCGATGATAATTTTACGATTTCGTTAAATTATTTTTTTCCAAAGTCAGATATTCTTTCGAGCCAACATTTAGGTTTAATTGTTGGCTATCGCGGCATTGATGATACCAATATGATCGCGATTATGTTGGAGCATGCAACAGGAAGAAATGATGCGACCTTAAGTTTGATGATCAATGAAAAAGGTATCTGGAAATCAAAAGGCACTCTCCTGACTTCTGTGCGGAAAAAAGGAAAGTTATCCGTTTCACGTTCGGGTGATCAACTAACGATTATCTGTAACAGATCACTGCCGATTGTTAAAAAATTTCGTTTAGAAGAATTGGACGGCGCTGTCGGTGTGCGATGTCTTGGCTCGCTATTTAAGAATCTTTCTGTGGGCAATAATTCTAGTGATTATGCGAATAATCGTATTCGAAAAAAAGTTAAGGCGATTTGTCAGAAATTGGGTGTTATTTAGTTTGTTTTTATGAATTCATTAATACTTTTTTAGAAGCCCCTCCTCTCCCCAACCCTGTCCCTATACATGGGAGGAGAGAGCAGTGGAGAGCAGAGGCATTTATGATCAACTAAACCATTTGACTCTCTCAAAAAGCTAGGATAGATTCCCGTCTTGTATAAATTCTAATTAGTTGCTTTTAAGGAAAACACATCATGAAGGGAATCATATTAGCCGGCGGCTCGGGAACGCGTTTATACCCAGTTACTAAGCATATTAATAAACATTTGCTGCCTGTGTATGACAAACCCATGATTTATTATCCATTGTCTACATTATTATTAGCCGGCATCCGAGAAATTTTATTAATTACCACGCCAAAAGATTTACAAACCTATCAAGCTTTACTGGGAGATGGATCGCATTTAGGTATATCCATTGAATACGCCGAGCAACCGAAACCTGAAGGACTCGCTCAAGCATTAATCATCGGCGAGTCATTTATTGGCAATGACAATGTTTGCTTAGTCCTAGGCGACAATATTTTTTATGGTACCGAATTCGCAGTGCATTTAGAGAGCGCCAAAAAAATGCTTCCAGGTGCGGTGATTTTTGCTTATTACGTTAAAGATCCAGAGCGTTATGGCGTAGTTGATTTTGATCAAAACGGAAAAGTCATAAACTTAATTGAGAAACCTAGCAATCCTCCATCAAACTATGCTGTCACAGGATTATATTTTTATGATTCGCGTGCAGTGCAATATGCAAAAAGTCTTAAACCCTCTCAGCGAGGCGAATTAGAAATTACCGACCTCAATAAAATCTATTTGCAACATGGTGACTTGCACGTACAAATCATGGGTCGGGGTTATGCTTGGCTTGATACCGGCACTTGTCATTCCTTATTGGAAGCTTCACAATTTGTAGCGATTTTAGAAGAACGCCAAGGATTACGTATTGCTTGCCCTGAAGAAATTGCTTGGCATCAAGGTTATATTACAACACAACAGTTGCGCGAATTAGCTGAACCGCTAGAGAAAAGTAGTTACGGACAATATTTATTAAAATTAGCAAATTCTGCAGAGCACAATCTCTCTGCAAAACATACGCGTGTGAAGCAAGAAGATCTTGAAACCGTGTGCTAATAAAAAATATATTGAAGGAGTGAAACATGAGTCTATTTAAACCCAACTCTATTTTGGTGACAGGTGGCGCTGGTTTCATAGGTTGTAATTATATTCGAAAAATGTTGGCGACGTATAAAGATGTTAAGATAATCAATTTAGATAAGTTGACTTATGCGGGTTCAGAAAAAAATTTAACGGATGTGAAAAACAATCCCAATTATGAATTTGTGCGAGGTGATATTTGTGATCGCGCACTGATTGATAAATTATTTCAGCATCATCAAATCGATACGGTTATACATTTTGCCGCAGAAAGTCATGTAGATCGTTCCATCAGCGGGCCTGAACCTTTTATTCAAACCAATATTGTGGGCACGTTTACATTATTAGAAGCAGCACGTCTGTTTTGGTTAGTTGAAAAAAAATTATCGGAAAAAGAGTGCCGTTTCCATCATGTTTCGACAGATGAAGTCTATGGAACTCTTAGCAAAGAAGATTCACCATTCACTGAACAATCACCTTATCAACCTAATTCACCGTATTCAGCATCTAAGGCGGGATCAGATCATCTAGTACGCGCGTATTTTCATACCTATAAGCTGCCGACGATTACGACGAATTGTTCGAATAATTATGGTCCGTATCAGCATTCGGAAAAATTAATTCCAACGATTATCAATGCGTGCTTACAGCAATTACCTATCCCGATTTATAATGATGGCAGTAATATTCGTGATTGGTTATATGTAGAAGATCATTGCGATGCCTTGGACATTGTTATGCGCCAAGGTAAGTTGGGTGAAACCTATAATATTGGCGGCAATAATGAATGGTCTAATCTGAATGTGGTAAAACAGATTACAGCGATGATGGATAGCTATTTTCCTGATCTTGCGCCTCATGCAAAATTAATTCAATTTGTCAAAGATCGCCCTGGCCATGATTGGCGTTATGCAATTGATCCTTCGCGTATGCAGACTGAATTGAATTGGATGCCTAAGCATGATTTTCAGGAAGGGATTCGGCGGACGGTTGAGTGGTTTATGTCTTTTATGACGCTAGAGATGGCATAATAAAGTGCTTTTGTAGGGGCGAACCTGTGTGTTCGCCCTGCGCCTAAGTGATCGACCCATATTTTGCTAGCAACCGTCATTGCGAGCGTGAGCGAAGCAATCCAGGTTTTATTGTTCCGCAAATAAGTAAATAATTCTTGAATACACTTCTTTTAATCAATATTCATAATGTTAAGTTACTACGATTAGGCAGCAATAAAACCTGGATTGCTTCGCTCACGCTCGCAATGACGGTAGTCAGCAGCCCCTAAATGCCGTCGTACCGCGGCTTGTCCGCGGTATCCAGTCAACTCGGCGCTTGTTTTGATTTGTAAAAAAAGAAATAGGTGTCGATCACTCAGTCCTGCGGTCAAAATTCGAAATAGTGTCTCTTCGGTCGAGAGGGCGAACACACAGGTTCGCCCCTACAAAAGCACTTTGAAGACATCATGACGCAACCCAATTTTCAGGTTAGAATACCCACCCAGATAAATCAAAAAAATGGAATCCCATGCTACCCCGAGGCTTATTAAAAGAATATTCCCAATTTTTAGCCATTCTTCTGCGTGGAATGGATGTGCTTGCAATTGTACTCGCAGGCATTGCGGCCTATTATTACAAGTTCGGCAACCTTACGTTGTCTAAAGAATATATCGATGCATTGTCTATTGCAGCAGTCTTAACGCTTGTTGTGTTTTCTTTTTTCCGCGTCTACGATTCAATTCGCGCCTTGAGTTTCTGGCAGCATTTACGAAATTTGATTCAAGCAGTTTTTGCCATGCTAGTGCTGCTTGCCGGACTTGCATTTTTAACCAAAACCGGCGAAGTGTATTCGCGTTTTTGGTTTCTCTTACTAGGCGGTTTTTCATTTGGATTACTGGTTTTATTTCGTTGCAGCCTCTTGCTAATGTTACGTCTGATGCGTTCACGTGGTTGGAATGAGCGACGAGTCATCATTATTGGCGCAGGGGATTTGGGCGAGAAATTACTTGAAACAGTTCAGCAAAAATTATGGACCGGATTTCATATCGTACAAGTGTTTGATGACACATTATCAAATTCTTTTAGCCAAATCCTTGGCGTTCCAGTTCAGAAAACCCCGGATAATATCAGCAGCTATCTAGCTGAATCCAAGCGAGATATAGATGAAATATGGATCGCATTACCTCTCCACGCTGAAAAACGCGTGAAAGAAATTTTGCATGAGTTGCGCAATGATACGGTGACAACTCGATTCGTGTTGGATATTTTTGGCATGGATTTATTAAATCATTCGCTTACTAATTTAGCGGGATTTCCCGTCTTAAATATTCGCTCGACACCTATGGTTGGTGTGAATCGCATTATGAAAGCAGTTGAAGATCGAATCTTATCCGCTTTCATTTTATTACTAATTAGTCCATTACTTCTCATTCTGTGTTTCGCTGTAAAACGCAGTTCACCCGGTCCCATTTTTTATCGACAAAAACGGGTTGGCTGGAATGGCAAAGAGTTTGAAATGTTAAAATTTCGCACGATGCCAGTGAATACTGAAGCGCAATCTGGACCGGTCTGGGCAAAAGAAAATGAAGATCGCGCAACCAAAGTGGGTAGTTTTTTACGTAAAACAAGTTTGGATGAATTGCCGCAATTTATTAATGTATTTCTCGGCGACATGTCAATTGTCGGTCCCCGACCTGAACGACAATATTTTGTAGAACAATTTAAAGAGCAAATTCCACGCTATATGCAAAAACATTTGGTCAAAGCGGGTATTACAGGTTGGGCACAAATCAACGGCTGGCGAGGCAATACCTCGTTAGAAAAACGCATAGAATATGATTTGTATTATATTGAAAACTGGTCACTGCTGTTTGATTTTAGAATTATTCTCTTCACCTTCTTTCAAGGATTTATCAATAAAAATGCTTACTAATAAAATACTGGTCGTAGGCGGTGCAGGTTACATTGGTTCGCATATGACAGATTATTTGCAGCGTTCTGGTTTGACCCCCGTTGTGCTGGATGACTTGTCAACAGGTCATCGTGATGCGGTGTTAAACGCTGAATTGATAGTAGGAACTCTTGCTGATACAAACTTGCTGGATGAAATATTCCAGACAGGGCAGTTTGTTGCTGTCATGCATTTTGCATCATTTATTCAAGTCGGTGAATCCGTCAAAGATCCTGAAAAATATTATCAAAATAATGTTGCTAGCACGCTGAATTTATTGACGGCAATGTTAAAACATAACGTCAATAAATTTATTTTCTCCTCGACCGCAGCCGTTTACGGTGAGCCTAATTACACACCTATCGATGAAAATCATCCGATTGCACCCATAAATCCCTACGGACATTCAAAGCGTATGGTCGAGCAAGTCTTGGCTGATTATATGAAAGCCTACGGTTTTCATTATGCCGTCCTTCGCTATTTTAATGCGGCGGGCGCTGATCCGGCTGGAAAATTACATGAGCGGCATGATCCTGAAACACACTTAATTCCTTTAGTGTTGCAAGTTGCGAGGGGTGAGCGTGATGCGATTACTATTTATGGTCGAGACTATCCAACACCTGATGGAACATGTGTGCGGGATTACATTCATGTCAATGATTTGTGCGACGCACATTTGTTAGCATTGCAATCATTGGAGAATGGGGTGACATCGTGTACTTATAATTTAGGTACGGGACAAGGTTATTCTGTTCAACATGTTGTAGAAGTTGCACGTGAAGTCACAGGTGCTGCGATCCCTGTGATTTATGGTCCGCGACGATCGGGTGATCCAGCAATTTTGGTCGCGGATGCGAAACGTGCGATGCGAGAATTAGCTTGGCGGCCTAAGTATTCTGATTTGAAGACGATTATTCAGCATGCTTGGGGCGGTTGAGATAGTTGTAAATCGCTTTTGTAGTGGCGAACCTATTAACCTATTACAGTACCCACCCGCACTTAATAACTTGTCACGCCGCTAATAATCTGTCGCGCCGCAGTATATACCTGTCACCCCGCACTTAATAACTTGTCACCCCGCACTTGTTGCGGGGTCCGG
>JBDTIZ010000032.1:0-5342 GCA_039936115.1 Gammaproteobacteria bacterium | reverse complement strand
TGTCTTGTCGCTTTTAAAAAAAGAAACAACGTTTAAGGGTGGCTTACGCAGAAAACAACGTAACGCATTGATGGATAACAGGTATCTAAACCGCATTCTGGCTGGAATTTAGATGCGTTTGCCCTGGTGGATAACTATTTAAATTTAAGCTTTAATAATTCCTTAAGGAAAAAGTGGTAGAAGTCTCGTGTTCCTTGCGCAAAAATCAATGTAGCCTAGACCGAAACATATCTCCCACACTCGTCGGTGCGCTCAACGTAAACTTCGGAATTTTCACAAGGAAATGTTCTTCTTCCAGCGTTTGCATTGCATAATCACCTTCCATCGTCCCTTGAGGTGTCATTAATTGACAAAAACTGCTGTAAACAAATTTGCTTTCTGGTTTGATGATAGGTTGCAAACCGATAACACCGGGTCCGCGCACTTCTTCTACATGGCCTGTCATATCAGTGATATGCCAAAAGCGATTTAACAGTTGTACGATCGTATCACTTTGATTACTTATGGTAATTTCATACGTCCATAAAAATCGTTGTTTTTCTTGTGATGATTGCTCTGGTAAATAAGTTGATATTGCACTTATATTTATTTTAATGTCTCTCATTGTTTCCTCTTAAACGAACACTGCCGCCACAATCAATGCAACGACAAAATAAGCAGCCAGCCCTAATAAGGCGCCATGCCACGTAAATACTATTACATCACTTTGCTGTTCATGCTGTGTCATAAAAATACCTTTTTTTATGAAACTACTTTGAGTGTTTCAATCGCGGTTAATAATTTTTGATGAATATTACCAAAACTTGAGTTACTCATTACAACAACCTGATCCCCTGGTTTTAACTGTGGCGCAAGATTATCAACTATTGTATCCACATCATCAAATAATAAAGTGGGTTTTTGAATCTGTTCGAGAATTTCACTTAAATTCCAGTCGGCAGCCGGGCGCTTGCAAACCACCATATCCGCATCAATCAATGCATCTGTCATTGCATTTTTATGCACACCCGAACGCATCGTATAAGATCCAAACTCCAATACTACTATAATACGCGTATTTTTACCGATTTTAGCGCGTAATCCTGCCAGTGTCGTCATAATAGCCGTTGGGTGATGGGCAAAATCATCGTATAACACAATGTCATTTACCTGGCCTTTCACTTCCATACGCCGTTTAACATTTTTAAAAGAACTCAGCGCCGAAGTACCATGCGCAGCCGGCACACCTGCGTGCACCGCGGCGGCCAAAGCTGCTAATGCATTTTCTACATTATGTTTACCTAATAAATTCCAATTAACACGGCCAACAGACGCGCCGTCTTGTAAGACTTCAAAGCAACTGCCGTCTTCTTTAATCAAACGTGCTTGCCAATAACCCGATTTGCCACCAAAGCTGACGACAGGTGTCCAACAACCTTTTTCTATGACATCAGGAATATTCTTATCTTCAGCATGAACAATAATCCGGCCATTTTCAGGCACCGTTCTCAGTAAATAACTAAATTGCTGTTTGATGGCCTCTAAATCATGAAAAATATCGGCGTGATCAAATTCAAGGTTATTTAGGATTAATGTTTTTGGTCGATAGTGAATGAACTTGGAACGTTTATCAAAGAAAGCACTGTCGTATTCATCTGCTTCAATCACGAAAAAAGGATCAGAGCCGATTCGAGCCGATACCCCAAAATTTTCAGGCACACCACCAATTAAAAACCCCGGATTTAAACCCGCTGATTCCAATAACCAAGCCAGCATGCTAGTCGTTGTGGTTTTGCCATGCGTGCCAGAAACGGCTAAAACCCAGCGTTTTTGAATGATATTCTTGAACAGCCATTCAGGCCCTGATAAATAAGGAATGTTTTGTGCCATCACATATTCCATCGCGGGGTTGCCGCGCTTAATAACATTGCCTACAATGACATAATCAAGGGATGAATCGATATGTGCCGGATCAAAGCCACTTAATAAAGTAATGCCTTGTGATTCTAATTGTGTGCTCATCGGTGGATAAACATTTTGATCTGAGCCTGATACTTCGTGTCCGGCTTGTTTGGCCAGTACTGCGATTCCAGCCATAAAGGTGCCGCATATACCTAGGATATGGATGCGCATCTGAACTCCTCTGATTGTCATGCTAATAGAAGAGTGTGATATTATTACAAAATAAGGATTAACCCAAGGATTTGGACAAATGATATCGGATGATCAACGTTCCTTATTTGAAGCGATTACGGATAGTGCCATATTATTGGATAAAACAGGCCGCATTGTGGACTGGAACCAAGGCGCGACTGGATTATTTGGTTACCCGAAAAAAGAAGTCATCGGGCGATCGCTGAATATTATTTATCAGCAAAACCATCCTTTCCCCAAAATTATTCAAGAAACCCTGCCGCAACAAAAAAAATGGATTGCTGAAACACCGTTTCTTCGAAAAAACGGCACAGCGGGCACCTGCAGAACATCTGCTGTCTTAGTCAATAATGCTGCTCATCCCAATAAAACATTGGCATTGATCACTCACCAAAATGTTTCGCTCTATAAACAGATGGAAGTCGAATTAAATAAAACGAATAAAAAAATCGCTTCAGAATTAAATGACTGTCTTGAAGTGCTCTATATGAGTAATGCGTTACTCGTTCGCAGTCTTGCTGTGTGTGATCAACTTGAAAAAAATTTACGAGAAAGTGAATTACGATTTCATTTGTTGGCGGAAAATGCAACCGATATTATTTCACGTCACGCGCCCGATGGTACCTATCTCTATGTGTCGCCTTCCTGCAAATTGTCGCTAGGTTATTCACCAGAAGAATTAATTGGGACGAGTGCAAATAAATTTGTGCATTATGATGATATTGGTAAATTTAAAAAAGCCTTTAATCGACGTCGCGATGCTTCGAGTTATTATATTCTCACGTATCGAATTCGCCGAAAAGAAGGCGATTATCGCTGGTTTGAAAGCAATTTTAGAATTATTCGTGATGAACGAAGTAATATTATTCGCGAAATCCAATCTGCATCGCGCGATGTGACTGATCATGTTCTTGATAAAAAAGCACGTTTGCGTGGACAACAATTAGCACATGTTTTTCGTCTGAGTACGATGGAAGAAATGGCATCGGGTATGGCGCATGAAATCAGTCAACCATTAGCCGCTGTAGTCAACTACACGCAAGGTTGTGTGCGTTACTTACAAAAAGATAGCCATGATCCCGCGCAACTCGCCGAAATTATGAATAAAGCCGTTCTGCAGGCAGAACGTGCGGGTGAAGTGATTCATCGTTTAAAGAACTTTTTTTGCAAAGGACAATTGGTTAAAACACCGTGCAAAATTAATAGCTTAATTCGCGAAACGGTAAGCTTGATTCGTAATGATTTAAATCGTTCAAAAACTAAAATTGAATTTGAATTGAATAAAGATGTCTTATTGATTTCAGCTGATCGCATTCAAGTGCAACAAGTGATGTTGAATCTGATTCAAAATGCTATCGAAGCAATGCAGAATATTGATCAGCGACAACGAAAAATAGTACTGCAAACTAAAACACTTAATCCGAATTCTATTGAAATTACAGTCAGCGATACAGGTCCTGGTTTTACCAAAGACATGGTCCATAAAGTATTTGAACCATTCTTTACAACAAAAGCAAATGGCCGCGGCATGGGGCTTGCTATTTGCCGCTCAATCATTGAAGCTCATGGTGGTCAATTTAATATTAACCCGAACACGAATAATCATAGCTGGATACGCTTCATACTACCGATCTTTTAGGAGGGTGTTATGGATCCAATTGTTTATGTTGTTGATGATGATTTGGCGATGGTGGAATCACTGTCTTGGATTATCGAATCTGTTGGTCTTAGAGCTAAAACATTTACACGCGCGCAAGATTTTCTCGATTCTTATGATTCGGATCAGCACGGTTGTATTTTGCTTGATGTGCGTATGCCTGGCATGAGCGGGCCTGAGCTGCAACTTAAATTGAACGACCGCGGCGCAACGCTACCGATTATTTTTATTAGCGGTCACGGTGATGTTCCGCTAGCTGTTCGTGTGATGAAAGCCGGTGCCGTAGATTTTTTAACAAAACCGTTTAATGATCAAGTACTGCTTGAAAGCATTAACAAAGCATTACGTCTTGATAAAACCAATCGTGAAAGACAACATGAGAATGCACAAGCTGAAGCGAAATTTGCTCTGCTTTCTCCGCGCGAGGTGCAGGTTTTACAAGGTATTGTCGCAGGAAAACAAAATAAAGTTATTTCAGCCGAACTTAAAATTTCCTTAAAAACAGTCGAAGCGCATCGCGCTGCTGTCATGAAAAAAATGTCGGTAAAATCTGTTCCTGAACTTGTAAAACTTGTATTAACAAATGGCGTGCAAGAACCTACGACAGAAGATTAACTTTCATTGTGTGTTTTTAATCCATGAAAAAATGGATTGGGTAAGCTTGCTCCACTGCACTTGATTCTCCTCAGTACAAACCCTTGGATTTGTACGGGTCTCTGATGATTCCCCTCTTGGTTTCCTCCAATTTCACCTAGCAAATAATAGTGAGATCATGAGCGTTCCCCCGTTAAAAAGTGAGTAGTAAAGGGTAACGAATAAATAGGAAACCTAATACCAGTAAGGGAGTAAGCAGTCATGGGTGAACACAAAAACATATTATTAGTCACAAATTCTACAACGGATAGCGAAATTGGTTTAATCAAGGAAGCATTTCTGTCGGCAAAAGAACAGGGATTACAAATCAAGCTGAATCTGGTTCATGTTATCCCCCATTTACCTACTTGTTATTTCAATATTCCTTCTATGGTGTTATTGGCTGAGCGCTATTATGAAGAAGCGACTCAAACCTTGACCGCGATAGGACAAGTTCTTGATATAGCCAAAAAAGACCAATGGCTGATCACAGGCAAAATTAAAACTGAAGTATTACGTCTGGCGAATAAAATGGACACGCATTTTATTCTGGCTAGCAGCACAAGCATTCAGGATTTGCATAAATCTTTCTTGTTTGTTAAGAAAGGTAATAGTGCGACACCCATTAGAAGCATTAGTAGCTTGGTTACGCTTTAAAGATTAGGTTTTACCGTGATCTCCCAATAGTGTTGTTTGCTCTAACGATTCCTCATTCTCTATACAGCTATTTGCGTAGAGAATGAGATTTTTTTTATCTAAAAAACCGTAAGGGCGAACCACTGTCACTCCGCACTCTATATCACCCTGTCACCCCGCACTTACATCACCCTGTCACCCCGCACTTTATATCACACTGTCACCCCGCACTTGTTGCGGGGTCTGGAATTAAAAACATAAAAAAATCATTAAAAAAAATAAA
>JBDTIZ010000031.1:0-21527 GCA_039936115.1 Gammaproteobacteria bacterium | reverse complement strand
GCCGCAATGTCAAACTATCGACGACTATGAAAAATTACTCCCTTATAAAATTGATAGATCGTTATTGGCGCCTAGTGTGAATTAAAATAATTTAGGTGGGTAGAGGGTGGTTTAATTAGCGCTTACTGATCAAGCGTCACAAATGACGTTAATGACACAGCAGAAAAGCAGCCAATTTTATTTATTCTCTGGGGAAATAACGCAAAATCTAGGAATTTACTTTCACCAAGCCTCTTCCGTCATCGTCGAAAATGGCCGTCCTATTGCAGTAACGCTATTAGATATAGGTGCCAGTATGATTCAAAATACTGGACATATCCTTGGCGGTGCGACAATCACACTAGGTGAGGGATTGGAGTTTCTAGGCAGTTTAGTCGATATGTCAGGCAGAGTAACTGATTCAAAAGGATTAAAGTTGATTAGCAAGGGTGTATCTGGATTGGCTGGATTAGTAACTGGCGTTGGTGATCAAATCGATGCAGCCGGTGAAAATGCTGCGCATGAAATAATAATCGCGCGAGAAAAACTTAACAAAGATATCTTTTTTGAGTTAAGGAAATTACTCACGGATTTACCTCAGGATCATGAGCTGAAAAAAACTGGATTAGCGCTTTGCGATTATCTTTCTGGAAATCATTTAATAAAAAAAGCAGACACAGAAAATCTTGCACGCCAAGCTATGGCTGTTATTAACTCCTGCACGACTTATCAGACTACACCAACTCTTACGAATTATAAAAATTTGTCTAGCAATATCACTACATTAGAAAATGAAACATCACGTAGTAGAGCGAGATGTAAAGCAATTCGCAGCGGTCTCGTGACAGCTTTGTGTGTTGCTGCAGTGACAATTGCTGTTGCAGTAGTAGCGGCTTCGTTTGTTACCTCTGTAGCAACTGGTTTTGGATTAGCTGCTGGAATTGCATTGCTTGGTCTTTTTGCAATGTACAAACTTGGAAAAGCTGCATATCAACGGACTTATGCAAAAAACTGGGGTGACCGCGAAGAAAAAACTACGGCGTTTTGTGAAAGTGCTAGATTTTTTAAGAAACCACCACCACCTGCACAATCTGATGAAAGTGAAAACGTAGAGCTCGATTTAGATTATACTCCGCTGAATAAGGTTTAAAATCGACAACGGTGGAGAGATTTTCTAGACGACGCTGTCTCGCAGCTTGGGGAAAGTGATTAGTCATTTTTTCAATCGCCGTCGTACCGCGGCTTGTCCGCGGTATCGAGTCAACTTCGCGTCTGTTTTGATTTGTAAAATATGTGTCGATCCCTCACAACAACTCACAAACACGCCGCAACCGGGGCATACGACCGCCGATGAATCGCACAAGGCCCAAATTTTTCTAACGCAGCCATATGCTCTTTTGTTGAATAACCTTTATGTTTAGCAAAACCATACTGCGGATATTCTAAATCCAACAACCGCATTTCTCGATCACGACTGACTTTTGCAATTATCGATGCTGCACTAATCGCAGGTTCCGTTTGATCACCTCTGATAATGGCTTTTGTTTCACACAACAACATTGGACATCGATTACCATCAACAATCGCAAGTTGCGGACGCAAATGCAAACCTTCAACCGCTCGCTGCATCGCAAGCATGGTTGCTTGCAAAATATTGATTTCATCAATTTCTTCAACTTCCGCACGTCCTACACTGACACTGAGAGCATGCTGATAAATCAAACCGTATAATTCTTCTCTTTTTATCTCAGTCAGAATTTTTGAATCCGCTAATCCCTCAATCATAAAATCTGGATTCAAAATAACTGCCGCGGCAATTACAGGCCCCGCTAAAGGGCCGCGTCCCGCCTCATCAACTCCTGCAATGTGGTATTCGATTCTTCCTCTAGACATTGTTGTTTTCCTGAACAGTATTCCATTGTTAGCGTCAAATAATACCTGCTAAATTAGGCGTAATTGTATTATAAAAATTAAATAATTCAATCGATTAGTCAAAAAAATAACAGAAAAGAACCTTTTTTCTGTAAAGCGCTATACTAAAGAGAATGATATAGAATACTAGAGGGGTGTGAGTATGGGTAATCGCTTCGTTGCTTTTCTGGAAGGTGGTAACACCGATGAATTCGAAAAAGTCGCTAAAAAAAATATAGCCCAGAGCATGGATAGATTCGCCAATACATTTGATGATCTACATATTGCAATTGAAATACCTAATCTCAAAGAACTCACTGCCGAATCCATTAAATTAGTTGAAAAAAGTAAGCTCACTGAAAAAAAAACCGAAGAAAAAACATCAGACACTCCTACTAGATTAGATGCACCCAGCACAGCTGCGGTTTCAGTTTTTACTGATAAACTTCTTAAAATAGCAAGTGCCGAAATATTAGATAAAAACGGCGATATCCATCCTCTGATTAAAAAAGCACTAGGATTGAGTAAGGAAAACGAGACTCCAGCCACAAAATATCAATTAATAAAAGGCTTCGCGCGTTATATTGACAGCTTAATCATCACTTCGACTGACTATCAATCAACTCTAGCCAAATGCTATGAAAGTGAAACTAGATTAGAGATTTACACAGCAGTAGCAACTGCCATTGATCAAAATTTAAAACGTTATAAATTGGAGCGACACTTAGCCTCTATATTTCCGGTTGACAGTCCAATTTATCTCTATGCAGGTAAAGACGAGCAATTAACCCAGTCCAATACTCTTGATGAGTATTTTATAAAAACCATAGAAATAGCACAAATAAATATAATTGAATCGGTATCAAAGATTAATATAAGATTGCTAAAGCTCGACTCAAAACAACCAGAAGCTGCATCTAATGTTTATGCCCAATTAGATAGGCAATGCAACAACTTAATTGTTCAGGTAAGTAAAATACTGGTTGGATCAAGTTCTAAATCCGTCATTGAAATTCTTGAATCATTAGAAAAAGAACGAGTAAAAGCAGCCAGTCTGCTTGTTGACAATTCGTGGTCTTTTTTTTCTAAACCGATCGATCCAGATATTAAAGCACTTAATGATGCCATTAAATTTTTTATGGTATTGGCTAAGAATGTAGTACCGCTTATACAGAATCCAAAACCTATTTCTAATAAACCTACGGACTAACAATACTTTTCAGGATGAAGAAAAAATAAATAAGGTGATATATGTCCACACCGCGATTTATTACGTTTCTTCAAAATGCTATTGAAAATCATAAGAAGGGTCAAAGTTATCCCGACACTTCTCAATCCACCTTCTTTGATAGGGTTGCAAATGAAGTCACATTCGATAGATTTGTCAACCAACTCCAAGATAGCATTCAAATTCCTCTTATTAATAAGTTAGAAACACAATTCATCGCGTTATTAAATCAGATCAGTTTGAAATCAGACTCCGAAGAAGATCAATCCACACTAACGGATGCTAGCAAGAAAATGATAGCTGAGTTTACTCATAGAGTTGCGTTGGCAGCTTGCAGAGAAGTTTTAGATAAAGATGGAAATATTATTACTGAACTCACCACTACATTTTTTATCATTAATTCAAAACGAGCTAAAGAAGGACTCGAAATATTCGACATCCAAGGTCCTAGTGCGTTTGTCAGCGCAATGACTTCGCTCATTGTAATGAGAATTAGTCAAAATATGAGTATAAGTGAGGATTCCAAATTTAAATTTCTAGCTCTTAACAAAGAAATTAAGCGCGTGTATAAATCAGAAGATATTGATCAGACAGTTTCTGAATACACTAAATTATCTGCGTATACGTCGGTTGACAGCACTATTTTTGACGATGCAGTTTGCTTTTCTGTTAAAGAACTGCCCATGCTTGAACTGGGCAAGCTCAAAACAAATTTTGATACTATAATTAAAGAATATAAAGCAAATTTTAGTGGTACTTCACTTGACACAACAAACATGGTTGAAACTTTACAAAGTGAATTTAAGAATATACAAGCAGGTGACGAAGTTGATGCGAGAGCCATAGAGGAAAATCTTAAGGGATTGACACAACGTATTCAGGAAATTGAAATGCTCGCAAAATCTAAAACAAGTTCGCCGCGCTCGCTTCGACTTTTACTTTTTGCAGGCAAGCCTTCATCAACCAAACTAATAGATCAGACAAAAGCAATTTTAGAATTCCTGGATAACTTTACCCGTCCCGTGATTGATTCTATAAAAAATTTCGCAGGTGAGTCTAAATCACGAGGTGGGCCCTAAAATTGTCAACAAACCCCTATACCAATCCCATTACAGCACACGCCGCCTGAGCGCTTGCATCACACCGCAAACTTTGATGAATTTGCAAAAATCTTTCTTCTAAAAGCGCAATTTTTTCCGGATGATCAAGATAATCGATAATTGCCGTGCTAATTTTTTCTGGATTTGCGTCGTCTTGAATGAGCTCAGGCACTAAAAATTCATTCGCTAGCAAATTCGGTAAACCAAAAAATTTTAACTTCACCAGATGGCGCGCTAATTTATAGGTTAAATTTGCCATGCGATAAGCAATCACCATAGGTCGTTTGAATAACATGGTTTCTAGTGTTGCAGTACCGGAAGTTACCATGACGATGTCTGCTGCCGCCATAACATCTTGTGAACAGCCTTGAAAAAAAGTGATCGGTAAATCAGGCGCGAGCTGCTGACAAAGTTGTTTAAATTCTTGATCGCGAAGTTCATTGACTGCAGAAGTGATAAATTTTAAATGGGGTTTTGCTTGCTGACAACGTAACGCTGCATTGATAAATACCTTAGCTAAATATTTTATTTCATTGCTGCGACTGCCAGGCAAAATAGCGATGTAAGTCTCATCACTCTCTAATTTTAATTTTTGCCGAGCCAATAGTTTATCACTGCGTAACGGAATAGCATCTGCTAATGGATGACCGACAAACTGAACAGGTACATGATGTTTTTGGTAAAAATCCGCTTCAAAAGGAAAAAGTGTTAAGACTAAATCAGTTGCTTTAGCAATTTTATGGATACGTTTTTGTCGCCACGCCCAAACAGAAGGACTGACATAATGCACAACTGGAATGCCTGCGCGACGTAATTTTAATTCCAAACCTAAATTAAAATCCGGTGAATCAATACCGATAAAAACATCTGGGCGATTTTGCAAAAAATATTGGTGCAAGTTGCTGCGAATCCGAAATAATTCACGCAATCTAAATAAAGGCTCAACCAAACCCATCACAGATAATCGTTCCATGTCATGCAAACTATGACAACCTGCTGCAATCATCTTTGGGCCACCGATACCCGTGAACGTAATATCCGGTGTTAAATTTTGTAGTGCGCTAATTAAACTTGCGCCTAACAAATCACCGGATGGTTCGCCTGCGAGAATACCGATATTGAGTTTTTTTTTCGTTAATGTTTGCATGGATTATGCCTATCGCACAATCCCGCGATCAGAAGAATTGATAAAGTCGATAAAAACTTGGATTTCAGGACAGTTACCTAACATCTCATTTAAGTGTTCGAGCGCTTGCTTGATCGTCAATCCTTGGCGATAAATGATTTTATACGCACGACGCAAATACAACATAGTATCTGCCGAAAAACCGCGTCGCTGCATACCAACAGTATTCAAACCAAACGGTTTAGCATAATAACCCGATACTTTGACAAATGGCGGGACATCTTTATCAATCATAGAACCCATAGAAGCAAAACTATGCATACCGACACGACAGTTTTGTGAAGCGCCTGAAAATCCGCTCATGATGACATAATCTTCGACAGTCACATGTCCGGCAAGCGAAGCATTATTCGCAAATATAGTGTTATTTCCAACTACACAATCATGGGCAATATGCACATAAGCCATGAATAAATTATCGTTTCCAATGCGTGTGAGTGATTTATCTTGTACTGTGCCACGATTCAACGTACAAAACTCGCGAATTACATTGCGATCGCCAATTTCTAAGCACGTTCTTTCGCCTTGATATTTTTTATCTTGTGGATCTTCGCCGAGAGATGCAAATTGAAAAATTTTATTTTCTTTGCCAATTTTGGTTGGGCCTTTAATGACAACATGAGGACCAATCCAAGTTCCTTCGCCCACTTCGACGTCTTCACCAATGACAGAATACGGACCGATCTCGACATTCGCCGCAATTCGTGCAGTTGGATGTATGATTGCAGTAGTGTGTATCACAGCTTAACCTCTTCGCGCGCTTAGTAATTCTGCAGAACATGCCAGCTCATCGCCAACATAGGCAGCAGCATCAAGTTTCCAAATTTCTTTTTTTGCACGCAGTAATTTAATTTCTAATCGAAGCTGATCGCCAGGTTCGACGACGCGTCGGAATCGTGCATTGTCGATGCCAGCAAATAAATATAATGTCCCATCACTTGGTAACGTATTAGTAGACTTATAAGCTAGTACACCTGCTGCTTGTGCTAATGCTTCGAGAATTAACACGCCAGGCATGACAGGCAAACCTGGAAAATGTCCTACAAAGAACGGCTCATTCATCGTTACGTTTTTGATCGCAGTAATTGACTCGCCTTCTTTGATTTCAATAATTCGATCAATCAAAAGAAAAGGCGCACGATGTGGCAAGTACTTTAATATTTCATGAATATCCATCACGCTTTTCATGTGGCGTTTCTCTCTGTTAATTCTTCAAGAGCTAGTTCTAATGCTTTTACGCGTTGAACTAACTGTTCTAAGCGATGCAATCTGGCTGTATTCTTTCTACGTTCTATATTGGTTACCAATCCACCAACACCTGAGGAATAAATGCCAGGTTCACGAATAGACTTCGACACTTCAGTGCCACCCGTAATCACAACATTTTCTGCAACTGTAATGTGGCCTGCAAAACCTGCCTGACCACCAACTAAACAATTGCTACCAATCGTAGTACTGCCAGCCACTGCAACACATCCGGCAATCGCTGTATTTTTACCAATTCGTACGTTATGGCCAAGCTGAATAAGATTATCAAGCTTAACACCTTGCTCAATCACCGTATCCTCGATTGCGCCACGATCAATCGCGAGGTTTGCACCTAACTCAACATCATCTTCGATGATGACGCGCCCTAATTGCGGCACTTTGTGCCAGACGCCCTTATGTTTTGCAATACCGAAACCATCACTGCCTATCACGGTACCGCTTGAAATCAACACACGCTTGCCAATTGTAATTTTATGATAAATAGTAACATTTGCATCTAATCGTGAGCATTCCCCAATCTCTGAGTGGTCACCCACTACACAACCGGGGCCAATTATAACATCAGCTGCGATTTTCACATCATCACAAATTACACTATTTGCACCAATACTTGCTGAAGGGTGTATATGACAATTCTTGCCAATCACTGCACTCGGATGAATACCCGACTCCGGCACTGGTTTGTCATTAAAAAATCCTGCAATCTGGGTATAAGCATAATAAGGATCCCGGCATATTAATGCATTGGTCTGGCAATCGATCTCATTATCCGGCACTAAAATGACAGCTGAAGCCTTTGTCTCTGGCAAATATTTCTTATAGAGCGGATTCATTAAAAAAGTAATGCGTCCTGGCTGTGCATCCTGGATAGTACACACCCCATCAATCAAACAATCAGGATCGCCTTTGATCGTAATCTCTAACCCATGAGTTAATTGTTTTAATGTATATTGCTTACGCTGTTCTTGTTTCATTCTGCAAATGACCTCAACTAATCACCTACAACTACGTTTAATATTTAGGTGTTATTGCATTTGTAGGGGCGAACCTACGTGTTCGCCCTGCGGCCTTAATACTCGAATGCTATCTCTTCGATAAAGAAGGCGAACACATAGGTTCGCTCCTACAAAAGCATAAAAAACACTGCTACCACACACACCAAAAAATCATGTCCCATAAATCAAAAAGGCCAAGAACCGGTCCTGGCCTTTCTTAACTATCCGAACTTAGAAAAAACTACTTATCAAATGCACCAGCAACTTGCTTGGTAATATCAGCGCTGTCTGTTGCATACACTACTGCTTGTGAATCTAACACTAGTGTGTAGCTATTCTTTTTAGCGATGCCAGAAATAATATCGTTCAGTTGTGCCAAAACACCCTTCATAATCTTATTTTGTTCTTTGTTAAGATCTTGTTGGAATGCAGCTGCATCTTTGGACAAGTTAGCTTGATCATCAACGATCTTCTTTTGCATAGCATCTTTGTCTTTTTGGCCCATAGTTGGAGCTTCTCTTTTAAACTTATCTAATTCTTCTTGCAAAGATTTTTGTGCAGCAATCAATTTTTCTTGACGTCCTTTAAACTCACCTTGCAATTTTTTGTTCAAATCTGCAATCTTAGGTGATTGCTGGAAAATTTGTTGAACATTAACCACTGCAATAACAGGCGCGCCTGTAACAGTCGCAGGTGCAGGTGCAGCATAAGCTTGTGTAGCACTGATTAATAAAGCTGAACTTGCAATAGCCAAAATCTTCTTCATACTCATCTCCAATTAATTAAAAATAAATTTCCTATTAAAAACCAGCTCATACCACCCATGAAAGGGTCATAGTATGCCATGTTTATCCGAAATTAGCACCTAGCGAAAACTGGAAAAATTCTCTGCTATCGCCTGGTTTAGGATTCAGCGGCTTAGCCAAACTAACGTCAATCATGCCCAATGGTGTTAGCCAGTCTGCCTCAACACCCGTTGAATATCTCAAGCTACCGGAACCCGAAGGACCGCTAGGCGTTTCGCCATATCGTCTATTGTTGTAGGTGTTGTAAACGTTACCGCCATCCACAAAAACAGTTGTCCGCAAGTTGTCAGAAATATGATTTGGGAAGATAAGACCAAGCCCTGCATCCGCCAAAGCGTTACCACCCGATGGAAAACCATTCGAATCTTTAGGGCCTAATGTATTGCCTTCAAATCCTCGAACAGAATTAATACCACCGGCATAAAAATTCTTGAAGAATGGGAAATTAGTAGGGCCGCCAGATGCATTGCCATAAGCTAAATCTGCTCTAGCTGTTGCAATAAAACTACCATAAATAGGCTGATACATTTTAGTATCATATGCCACAGTATAATATTTCAATGAATCACCATTTACTGGTGCATAAGCATTTAAACCTAACGTATGAATCATACCTGAGGTTGGGAAAATCGCCTTATCACGGCTGTCACGCGAAATACCTGCGATCAAATCTATCTGTTGGAAATGACGTCCATGACGCATTACAAAGTTTTGTATTTGATTCGACACGGTGTTGGTTAATTTAACCAGCGTATTTTCATATCCATAGCCTAGCTGTAAGGTATTAAATGCACCATGCTCTTGCCCTAGTGGTATACCGTAAACAACAGATAATCCGTATTCATTATCCGTATAACTATTCGTTAGATTGGCAGCACGTGGATCTGTTTTTGAAGCCGATAAGTTAATGCTGCGGCTAATACCATCTTGAGTGTAGTAAGGATCCATAAAACTGATCCCATAAAATTGTTGGTAATGGCTGCGAGACAAATTCAAACCTAATGTTTTTCCAGTTCCCAAGAAATTCTTTTGATTTAAGCCCGCGCCTAAAATCACGTGATCAAGCTGAGAATACCCAACACTAAATGTTGCTTGTGCTGCATTATCTTCTGTGACTTTATAATTGATATCAACATTATCATCGGTATCTGCAACTGGTTCTACGTTCATATCAACATTTTTAACGTAAGGTAGCAAACTCAAACGATGTTTTGAGTCTTCAAGCTTAACGGTAGAAACTGGAGCGGCTTCCATTTGCTGAATTTCACGACGAAAAACTTCATCGTTGGTTTTAGTATTATCGGTGAAATAAATATGGCGGACATAAGCACGTTTACCCGGTTTAACATTAAATGTCAGGAAAACCTGTTTATTTTTTTCATCCACAGTCGGTTGCAATGTCACCACTGCAAACAGATAACCCACATTACCTAATGCGTCGCTAATCGCTTTTTCACTATCAACTGCTGCTTGACGTGAAAAAGTGCTGCCGGGTTTAATATTTATTTTTTTGAAAAGCTCTTCACGCGGCAGAATTGTGTTGCCGACGATGTCAACGCCTTTCACTGTGTAAAGCGCGCCCTCTTCAATCACAATGGTCAGAAAAATAGATTTGCGATCTGGCGTAATTGCAACTTGCGAGGATTTCACCCGAAATTTCAAATAGCCGCGATCCATGTAGTAATTACGCAGTTTATCTATACTCGATTCTAATTTTTCTTGCGAAAAACGATCTGTTTGCGTGAAAAATGCAACGACACCGGGTGTCGTTAAATCGAGTTGTTTATCTAATGTTCTTTCGCTAAATACTGTATTACCAATTATGTTAATACGTCTGACTTTTGCAATCAGACCTTCGGAAATATCAATCTTGACTAAGACACGATTGCGCTCCATAGGCGTCACAGTGACATCCACTCGTGCGTTGTAGCGACCGACCATGTAATATTGATCTAACAAACTTTGCTTAATTTTTTCCAATATCACGCTATCGAAAACTCGTCCTTCAGCGATATTCACACCTTTCATTACTGTAGTGAGCTTGTCTGTAGGAATAGACGAATTGCCTGATATTTTTAATTGACCTATGGTTGGACGTTCTACGACTTTGATCACTAACGTATTGCCCTCGCGTGCAAGCGAAATATGCTCAAAAAATCCTGTTTTATAGAGTGTGCTAATGATAGCCGCTGTTTTTTCTGGGCGAAGTGTTTCACCCGTTTTAATAGGTATGTAGTTATATACCGTCTCTTGGGAAATACGTTGAAGTCCTTCAACGCTAATTCTTCTGACAACAAACGATTCAGCTGCCCAAACACTGGAACAAAAGAAATTAAGTAATAACGTGAGTAATAATATTTGTTTTTTCATAGTAGCCATTTTTCTTATCATGCCTTGCACTTGCAAAAGGATCGCCAATTATCCAGACTTTTGGTTGTTAAATCTAGGTCTGTTGCTATTTTATTTCCTGGTTTTGTCACCTATGTACATTGCGAAAGCAGGTGACGCAATCCATAGCGGCGGCGTTATGTCAGCGAAAGCTGGCATCCAGAGCGACTTCGATCGGGACTAGATGCCAGCTTTCGCTGGCATGACACTGCTTGTGGCGACAATAAAATATAAACGCTTGGAATTATTGAGAGAATTTCTGTAATAATTCTGCACCTACGACGAAGATCGGTGCAGCTGCTGTTAAACTATCGATTCGATCAAGAATACCGCCATGTCCGGGCAGTAAGTGGCCAGAATCTTTTAAACCTTCTTGACGCTTTAACATGCTTTCGAACAAATCGCCCAAAATCGAAAACAACACAGTGACAATTGAAACAATTATTCCACCTAACCATAGATTAGAGGGCGAGTCAGTCAACCATAACGCCAATACCGTAATCACAACAGTCGTCAGAAGTGCGCCAAACAAACCTTCCCACGTTTTACCAGGACTGACCGATGGCGCTAATTTATGTTTTCCGAACCATTTTCCTGCGAAATAAGCGCCTGAATCTGCGCCCCAAATGATGATGAATAAAAATAATAACATGGAGATGCCAGCGCCATCGACATTACGGATATAATTTACCGCAAGCCAACAAGGAATCAAGACAAAAAAACCCATTAAACCTCGAATAATTTTTCCTCTTCCCCAGCCCAGACTTAATACCGGATACAACACAACAAGCAATAAAGCAAAAACCCACCAGCCCGCAGCAACTTTCACGACTGTAGGAATATTGAGAAAAAATGTCGCGAAGAACAATGCGACCAGAACAATAATAGGATAAATTATAGATTGCGGAAATTTCGTGACACCGATAAAAGCCGACCACTCCCACGCGCCCCAAAGAACAACTGCGCCAGTCAAAAATGCAAATCCAATAGGCGGCAATTTAAAAACCAATAACACAAAAATGGGAATTAAAATAATTGCAGTTAATATACGTTGTTTAAGCATGATTTTCTGCTCTGAGTTGTTCACTGGTTGCGCCGAAACGGCGTTCGCGATTCGCATAAAACATTAATGCATTATCTAATTCTTCTGCAGTAAAATCCGGCCAAAGTACGTCTGTGAAAAAAAGTTCGGAATAAGCCAGCTGCCATAATAAAAAATTACTAATACGTTTCTCGCCACTGCTTCGAATGAAAAGGTCTGGATGGGGTAAATCTGCCAGCGTTAATTTAGTTTGAATTAACTCAGGTGTGATTTGTTGACTAGTTAATCGCCCCGCCTCAACTTCAATCGCAATTTGCCGCATCGCTTCAGTCAGATCCCACTGTCCGCCATAATTTGCAGCAATGATTAATTTAAGCCCGGTATTGTTTGCGGTTAATTCTTCAACATGAGTCATTTGTTTACGTAGCCTTTCGTCGAACCGTAAACGATCACCGATAATGCGTAACTGAATATTTTGTTCGTGAAGTTTTTTGGATTCGCGCTCGAGTGCTGCAATAAATAAATCCATTAAATAATTAACTTCTTGCGCTGGACGTCGCCAGTTTTCGCTGCTAAAAGCAAACAAAGTCAGAACTTCTATTTTTTTTTCAACACACGCTTTTACAATTTGTTGTACTGCATCAACACCCGCTTTATGACCAGCAAGACGAGGCAATAACCGCCGTTTTGCCCATCGGCCATTGCCATCCATAATAATTGCGATATGTCTTGGTAGAGTTGCAGTCATTAAATTGCCATCAAATCCGTTTCTTTTGCGGACAACAAGTGATCGACTTCGGCAATTAATTTATCTGTTAATTTCTGCACTGCATCAGTCATTTTACGCTCTTCATCTTCTGCAATTTCTTTATTTTTTAACGCTTCTTTAATTGAAGTATTTGCATCGCGACGTGCGTTGCGAATACTGACACGCGCTGTTTCTGCTTCATTACGCACAATCTTGATTAAATCTTTGCGACGCTCTTCGGTTAACGCAGGCAAGGGAACACGAATGAGATCGCCGGAAGGCGCAGGGTTCAGGCCTAAACCAGAGCTAATAATTGCTTTTTCAATCGCGGCTGACATGCGCTTTTCCCAAGGTGTAATCACCAAAGTTCGTGCATCGCCTACTGTGATATTTGCAACCTGACTTAAGGGTGTTGCATTTCCGTAATAATCCACTCGAATTTGTTCCAATAAACTTGGATGCGCACGGCCCGTTCGCATTTTTGATATTTCATGTTTAAATGAATCTATACTTTTATGCATGCGTGTTTCTGCATCTTTCAATACTTTCTGCATCATGCTTTATTCTCCACTTTTAACTAATGTGCCAACATCTTCGCCCAATACAATGCGTAATAACGCATCTTGTTTATTCATATTAAATACGCGTAACGGCAATGCATTATCACGGCATAATAGAATTGCATTTAAGTCCATCACACCTAAACGTTGTTCTAATATTTCGTCATAGGTTAGAGACGTGTAACGTGCCGCTTTCGGATTTTTGATCGGATCTGCTGCAAATACACCGTCTACTTTGGTTGCTTTCATGACAATATCAGCATTCACTTCAATACCACGTAATGCAGCAGCTGAATCGGTTGTGACAAGTGGATTACCAGTGCCACCAACGAAGATGATAACGTTACCTTTATCTAAGGTTTTTTTTGCTTTATTTCGATCGTAAAAATCGACTAAACCAGGAACCGCGATGGCTGACATGACTTTTACTGGGATGGATTTTCTCTGAAACGCATCGCGTAATGCTAAACCGTTAATGATGGTTGCCATCATGCCCATTTGGTCCGCAGTAATGCGATCAAATCCCGTTGTATAAAGCTCTGCACCACGAATAATATTGCCGCCGCCAATCACAAGTGCAACTTGTACACCGAGTTTGACGACATTCGCAATCTCTGTGCTAATGCGCGAAAGCTTGCCGGGATCAATCCCAAAAAGAGTATCTCCCTGCAACGCTTCGCCGCTTAGCTTGAGCAAAATACGTTGATAAATAGGTTTTTCATGACCTGTTTGCAAAGACGCATTACTCATTTCTTATTCCTTGACTTAACTTCCGTGCACTTGTGCCATAACTGCTTCAACAAAATCTTCAGTTTCTTTTTCGATGCCTTCACCGACTTCGAAGCGGGTGAAGCGAATAACTTTAGCGCGATGCTTGCTGAGTAAGCTTGAAATCAAGACATCTGGATCTTTTACAAACGGTTGGCCAAGTAAACTGATTTCATCGAGAAACTTCTTGATCTTGCCACCGACCATTTTTTCAATAATCTCTTGTGGTTTGCCACTGGTTCCTGCTTGTGCCATATAAATTTCTTTTTCTTTGGCGATTATATCGCTTGGAACATCTTCAGGCGCAATAACAACAGGCTTGCTTGCTGCGATATGCATAGCAATATCTTTTGCTAATTGCTGATTGTCTCCGTCTAATTCAACAATAACGCCGATACGGCCGCCATGAAGATAAGTACCGACATTGGTTGCAGAAGAGTTTGTGCAGACCACTCGTCGCACATTAATATTTTCGCCGACTTTTGCGATCAACGCTTTGCGTGCTTCATCTACGGTCATACCGTTACCATCGACAAGGCTCAGATTTGCCAATACTTGAACATCACTCGCTCTTTCAGCCAATGCTGTTTTAGCAACTGCTTCAACGAATGCCAGGAAGTTTTCATCGCGCGCGACAAAATCAGTTTCGCTGTTAACTTCAAGCAATACAGCTTGTTTACCATCTGCTGTTGTTCTCACAACAACAATGCCTTCAGCAGCAACACGACTCGCTTTCTTGTCTGCTTTAGCACGACCACTTTTACGCAATTCTTCAATGGCGAGATCGATGTCGCCTCCAGTTATTTCTAACGCTTTTTTGCATTCCATCATGCCGGCGCCAGTGCGCTCACGTAATTCTTTGACTTGTCCTGCAGTGATTGCCATAACAACATCACTCCTACATTAGTTAGATGGTTAATTTGTCCCGCCTGGAGACTGTTTTGTTTAGCTCACAAAAACGTTTATTAACAAAAGACGCGGTACACCGCGCCCTTTATCATTTTAAAAACAAGATTGTGCAGCAAACTCAAAAATAAAAAGAAAAGGCAGAATTACTCTTCGCCTGATTCTTTATCTTGAATACGTATCTCAACATCTACATCAACTTCTACGAGTTCTTCTGCTTGAGCAATTTCTGGATTGCTAGCGCGCGCATCTAAAATGCAATCTGCGACGGTTTGAGCATAGAGCTGAATAGAACGAAGTGAGTCGTCGTTGCCTGGAATAACATAATCAATGCCATCAGGACTATTATTGGTATCAACAATACCAATGACTGGAATGCGTAAGCGTTTTGCTTCAGCAATAGAAATTTTTTCATGGCCAACATCGATAACGAACAACGCATCTGGTATGCCGCCCATATTCTTGATACCGCCCAAACTGCGTTCTAGTTTGTCTTTGTCGCGGGTCATCATGAGAATTTCTTTTTTGTTTAAACGACCGAAGTTATTCTTTTCGAATATGGCTTCGAGTTCTTTTAAACGTTTGATGGACTGACGAATGGTTTTGTAGTTGGTTAACATGCCGCCTAACCAACGATGATCTACGTATGGCATGTGGCAACGGGTTGCTTCTGCTTTAACGATTTCTTGTGCAGATGCTTTAGTACCAACAAATAATATTTTGCCTTTTCTAGCTGCAATGCCGCCGATAAAATTCAGCGCATCGGTCATCATAGGTACGGTTTTTTCTAAATTAATGATATGGATCTTGTTACGCGCTCCGAAGATGTACGCAGCCATCTTTGGGTTCCAGTGGCATGTTTGGTGACCAAAATGCACGCCGGCTTTTAACATATCACGCATATTTACAGATAAAGACATTGAATCAATCTCCTAATGTGGGTTAAGCCTCCACGCATCCCACTCCCCAACCCAGTTTTAATGTCCGGGCACCCGGTTAATGGTCATGATACGTGTGTGGTTTTTTATATAAATTAACAAAAATATTTTAATTGCTAATCAGAGCCCGCCTTTATACCATAGTTGATCATTTTCAACAATAATTTAATGGCCATGAATATAACGATTAAAACACCCGAAGAAATTGCAAAAATGCGCGTTGCTGGCCGCCTTGCGGCTGAAGTGCTCGACATGATTGGCCCACACGTTCGCCCAGGCATTACAACCGATGAGCTGAACCAGATTTGCCATGATTATATTGTCAAGGTACAGAAGGCAATCCCTGCACCGCTGAATTATAATGGTTTTCCAAAGTCAATCTGCACTTCAGTGAATCATCAAGTGTGCCATGGCATTCCAGGGGCAAAAAAGCTGAAAGATGGCGATATTGTGAATGTCGATGTCACTGTCATTAAAGACGAATACCATGGCGATACTAGCAAAATGTTTGTGGTAGGCAAACCTTCTATTCTGGCTGAGCGTCTGATAAAAATTACCTTAGAGTGCCTCTATTTGGGCATTCAACAAGTAAAACCTGGCGCACATTTAGGCGATATTGGCGCTGTTATTCAAGAACATGCAGAAAAAAATCGTTTCTCTGTGGTACGCGAATATTGCGGACATGGGATAGGCAGGATATTTCATGAGCCGCCTAATGTAGTGCATTATGGAAAGTTCGGTACCTGCGAACTTATAAAACCAGGCATGATTTTCACGATTGAACCGATGATTAATGCCGGAAAGCGTTTTGTTAAGCTTTTACCGGATGGCTGGACTGTGGTGACGAAAGACCATAGCCTTTCTGCGCAATGGGAACACACTATCTTGGTAACGGAGACGGGGCATGAGGTACTGACTCGTCGGCAGGAAGAAACGATTTAATGGTTGCGGGCGCAGCCCTCCTCTCCCCAACCCTCTCCTCCCGCCAAAAATGCGGGGGAGAGGGAACTTTTTACCTACCCAAACGTAAACGCATAACCCTCAAGCCCCGGCGATGAAGAAATCATCTGTAAAATACCACTGCTACTACGAGGCAATGCCAGCACTTCATAAAGTCTATGTTTATCGACGGTTATACTGCTATTCATAACATCCTTACCTTTCCCGACAACAACTTGCTCGCCATTTAATAGCAATTTGACTTGGATAGATTTATTTGTAGAACTTCCCATGACGATAAATACTTTACGAGCATTGAAATGAATTTTTAAAGCAGAATTGGATTCTGTCGACATAATGTGTTCAGCGTGTATTACCCACCCCCCTTTTAAAGCCCAGGTATTATCTAACAATTCCTCAGGATAAGAATAGCTTGCTGATTGATCGTGACGCGCTTTTTCAGGACTTTTGAAATTTGCTGCGCGCGTATAACCTAGATAGGTTTCAGGTGTTTCCGCTCGCGTTACAATTTCTGAACTCACAGTACTCTCGCTGACAGGTTCTTTTAAACCCAATAAAAATCGAATGTTATTTTCAGTCTGAACATATTCACCTTCACCAAAATGTTGGTAAACAACATTACCATTTTTATCAATTAAATAATGCGCCGGCCAATAACGATTATCATAGTTTCGCCAGGTGTTAAATTGATTATCTAGCGCAACAGGATAAACAATTCCATCTTTGACCACAGCATTTTTGACATTATCCAGATTTTTTTCAAAATCAAATTCAGGAGAATGCACCCCTATAATAACTAAGCCATCGTTATGATATTTTTTATACCACTCTCTTAAATAGGGTAACGTGCGAATGCAATTAATGCAGGAATAAGTCCAGAAATCGATTAAAACCACTTTGCCTTTTAATTGATTTAATTGCAGCGGTTCAGAATTAATCCATGCGGTGATACCTGCTAATTCGGGCGCTGGATAAGAATTCAATACCGGATTTTGTAAACGGAATGTATTTGCTGCAGATACCGTTTTGCCGCAAACCAAGCCGAAGATGCAGCTAATTACCACAACACTGAATAAACGTCGAAAAAATTGAATCACAGTACACCTCCCAACAGCAATTAATTTACAGGCTATGGATTGCAAAAAGATATGTCAAGCAAATGCTCTTGCATTCGCCTCGCTTCGTTCATACACTTCCCTCTTAAGATTATAATCAAGGAGAACAATATGACACATACTTTACCAAAACTTCCTTTTGCAATGGATGCATTGCAGCCTTTTATTTCTAAAGAAACTCTTGAATATCATTATGGGAAACATCATCAAGCCTATGTCACTAATTTAAATAATTTAGTCAAAGACACTGAGTTCGCTGATGCATCACTTGAAACCATTATCATGAAATCAAGTGGTGGAATATTTAACAATGCGGCGCAAGACTGGAATCACTCATTCTACTGGAATTGCTTAACACCTAATAGTACTGAACCTACTGGAAAATTAGCGGATGCTATTCAAAAAAAATTCGGTTCTTTTGAAGAATTCAAAAAATTATTTAGCCAAACTGCTATCAGTACATTTGGTTCGGGCTGGGGATGGTTAGTTAAAGATGCGCAAGGTGAATTGGAAATTATTAGCACCAGCAATGCTGGAACGCCTATGCAACAAAATAAAAAAGCGTTACTTACTTGCGATGTTTGGGAACATGCTTACTACATTGATTATCGTAATGCGCGCCCAACGTATGTAGAAAATTTTTGGAAGATTGTGAATTGGGATTTTGTGACTGAAAATTTTGCGGGTTAATTTTTAAAATTCGATGCGAAGATGCCTCTCCTCACGCTTTATACGGGAGGAGAGGGTTGGGGAGAGGAGGGTCATATTGGCGTCTGTTTTGATTGTGCAAAACACAGCATCGGATGTCATTCTTTATCTAACACAGACGAATATTTTTCCAAGCGTTCTAATTTACTGCGCAACTCATCAATCTCACTAAGCAAATCAATCGCCAATGCAATTCCAGCATGATTCACCTCTAAGTCATGATACAAACGGACCGCTGTGCGCACTACGTGCAATTGTTGATTATTGAAACGCCACGTCTCAATAGAAAAACCGACCGGTTCTACCGTACCGAAGGAAATTAACTCGATAACAAAGTCGCGGTTAACATCATAGGCTTTACAGAGTTCTTCGAGTGTTAGCTCGGTAACTTCTTCGGCTTTCACAGCATTATTCGCTGAATCATCTAATTTTGGCATCCTAGCCTCCTACAACAATCCTTTGCGTGGGTTAAATGGCATTTCCTTTGCCATCTGCTCATATAAAGCACGTTCTGACTCTGTATGCGCTGGCGGCGTGACAATTTGTAACATGGCATATTGATCACCTGGGTTTGGTTTTCCTGGTAATCCACGCCCTTTTAATCGTAACTTCTGTCCGGCTTGTGTGCCTGAAGCAATTTTCATTTCAACGGGACCGGCGAGCGTCGGAATAGTTATTTTTGCACCCAATGCAGCTTCCCAAGGTGTAACAGGCAGCGTGAGATAGACATCTCGCCCCTGTAAAGCAAAAATCGGATGTGTGCGAACATCAATTTCAAGATACAAATCACCCGATTCTGCACCACCCATTCCAGGACCACCTTGCTGTGTTAACCGTAACTGCTGGCCAGATACGACACCTTTCGGAATGGTAATTTTTAACTTTCGCATTATATTCTGCATTTGACCGTGTGGGCCCATCTCTTGGACTTGAAGATTCACAGTTTTAGAGCCGCCGCTAAACGCTTCTTCTAAGCTAATGGCAATTTTGGCATGTTCATCGCTACCGCGCTGATGAAAAGCGTGCTGTGATTGTCGAAATCCGCTTCGCTGGTGACGACCGCCGCCGCCACCTCCACCAAAAATGGAGGCAAAGAAATCGCTGAAATCAACACCATCCGCTTCTTCAAAACCGCCACCCCCACCAGACCCACCCCAGTTGGGTGGTGGCCTGAATTCCTGTCCGCTTTTCCAGTTACTGCCAAGTTGGTCGTAAGCAGCACGTTTTTGCTTGTCTTTCAAAACTTCGTAAGCTTCTTGAACTTCTTTGAAGTGTTCTTCGGCATTGGCTTCTTTACTCACATCGGGATGATATTTACGCGCAAGTTTACGATAAGCACGTTTGATTTCATCTTCAGTTGTATCGCGGGAAACGCCTAATATTTTGTAATAATCTTTGTATTCCATGTGGGTATACCTGTTACAGCTGATTTTTTCTAACTAATCGCCGGGATGACAAATCTGAGTGTAGCGTAAAAAAGTTTACAATGATTAAATACTAAGAGCGCAGCATGCTGCGCTCAGATACGAAGAGCATACCGCCATTTATCCGGGTAATCGTACTGTCAACACATCACATTTAGCGCCATGCAAAATTGCATTCGCCGTCGAACCAAGCAGCAATGATAGACCGTGTCGACCGTGACTACCGCATACAATAAGATCTGCGCCAATTTCTTGTGCAACATCCAGAATTTTTGATTTGGTCGGTCCAACTTCTACCCATTGATCCTTAAGATCGATAGCAAGTTGTTCAGATAATTTTGCTAATGCATTTTTAGATTCATCAATTAATTGACCTTCGATATCTTCTATTCCTAAATAAGCATAGCTATACCCAGGCAGAGGTTCAACCACATGGATAATACTGAGCTTAGCGCCGGTAAAACCACGCATGCCGCGCACTTTAGCGATAATGTAATCGGTGTCTTCAGCTAAGTCTGTTGCGAATAAAATATGTTTGTACATAACACTTGTCCTTTTGTAGTTTTACATTCAAACCGTTGCAGTTGCGCTTGAGAATACTAAACTGCTATTTTTAGAATCAATGTGAATGGTTTCACCTGGTAAAAACTTTCCTGACAAAATTTCTTGAGCGAGAGGATTTTCAACGTACTGTTGAATTGCACGTTTTAATGGCCTTGCTCCATATACTGGATCATAACCGGTTGACGCTAAATAATCCAATGCTTCATTTGTAATAGTAAGACCATAATCTCTTTCCGCCAAACGCGAACGTAAACGTTGGAATTGAATTTCAGCAATTATTTTAATCTGTTCTCTATCCAGCGGATGGAACACGACTATTTCATCAATACGATTCATAAATTCTGGTCGGAAATGTTGACCCACAACATTTAATACTGCTTTTTTCATTTCGAAATAATCACCGTGTTGTGAAATTTCCTGGATGAGCTCTGAACCTAAATTTGAGGTCATCACAATAATCGTATTACGAAAATCTACAGTGCGCCCATGACTATCGGTTAAGCGTCCATCGTCTAGTACTTGTAATAAAATATTAAAAACATCGTGATGTGCTTTTTCCATTTCATCCAGCAAAATAACTGAGTATGGTTTACGTCGCACTAATTCTGTTAGATAACCACCCTCTTCATATCCTACATAACCAGGAGGCGCGCCAACTAAACGTGCGACAGAATGTTTTTCCATAAATTCTGACATATCAATACGAATGACTGCATCGTCTGTGTCAAACAAAAATGCTGCCAATGCTTTGCATAATTCTGTTTTACCAACGCCTGTTGGCCCTAAAAATAAAAATGAACCTATCGGTCGATTAGGATCAGCCAGTCCCGCACGCGAACGGCGAATTGCATTACAGACTGCCGTCACTGCTTGGCTTTGACCGACTATACGTTTATGTAATGCATCTTCCATTTGTAATAATTTTTCTTTTT